>CBFHVU010000007.1:0-39489 GCA_965659465.1 uncultured Paracoccaceae bacterium
TCATCTGAGGGCGCCGCCGCACAGCCCCACACTGCGGAACCGTCAACCCGCACCCAAGCCAATTGATCCACCCGCGCAAAGATAATCGGATTGCTGCAATAGGTTGCCATCAGCTGGGTAAGTGCCCCAAATTGATAGGCCGAAGGTTCCTGCCGTGATAGGGGCAGTTCGGAAATGGGATAGCTCAGCTGATCTGAAACAACGGCGATATGAATTTCAGACCGGATTTTCAGCGCGCCATCTTGGGACGTGTCCTTTAATGTCAACAGTGTCAGATAACCGGGTTTTGGGGTCCCCGTGATGGCCGTGAAATTGCCCTGCGTTGCGTGATCTGCATCCGCCGGGGTCAGTGATCCGACAGAAACGCCCCTGACATCGTTTTGTGTCAGCAACGCATGATATGTTTCAATCCCAGCGACATAGGCATTCGCCAAATGACGGTCCCACAGTCGGTTCGACTGGACCCAAAAATAACTGGCAACCACACCGGTAATCAGGGCGAGTCCCACCCAGACAAATGATAGTGTTCGCAGGCTGAACGGGCGTAGCATCACCCATCACTCACAGTGACATCTGTGGCAAACACATATCCCGTGCCGCGCTGTGTCTTAATCAGGTCCGGCGCTTTTGGGTCCTGTTCAATTTTGGTTCGTAACCGCCCGACCAGTACATCAATTGACCGCCCCAAACTATCTGGCACCGATGCATCACCCGTCACGTCCAAGGCTGATGCAATTTCTTCGCGGGTCAGGGGTATTCTGGGGTTGGCCAAAAACACCTTTAACAGGCCGGTCTCTTTTTGTGACAGCGATACGGTATACCCCTTGGGTGACGTCAATTGGTCGTGTTTGCCATCGTATTGCCACCCCTCAAAGGTAAACGACCGCACCCGGCGGCGATACGTCAGCGAAGATGTGCGCTGCGCACGTTGTAACACGGCCTTGATCCGTGCCAGCAGCAATTGGGGATTAAAGGGTTTGGCGATATAATCATCCGCGCCCACACTATAGCCGCGCATACGGTGGTGATCCGCGGATAGGGCTGAAATAAAGATAATCGGCACATCATGATCCTGTCGCAGGTGCTGACAAATATCGACACCGTTTTCATCGCCCAGCATGACGTCTAATAAAATCAGGTCAATGCGTTCGGTGTTCATGTGCCTTTGCACGTCGGCCAATGACATTGCGGGCAGCACAATGAACCCATTGTCGCGCAGGAATTGCGCCAGCATGGACCGAATTTCCGCGTCATCATCAACAACAAGTATCCGAGGGATCGCCATTTAGTATTCTCCGAAACAGGCCCACCGACTGTCGTGGTACCCCAGATGGTTTGTAACACTGTGCAACAAAATCAAGGGGAACGTAACAGTCTGTAACAAAAAACCGCAAAATCTTTGATTTGGTCCTGAAATTGGCAACTATTTTGTTTCCGGTTGCGAAAATTTGCGCCTCTATAAGGCAACGCTGCATGAGGAGCAGCGTAAAAAGGGAGAATTACCAAATGAAAAGAACCGCATTTGCGGCAGTCTCATCGATTGCCTTGATCGCATCATCCGCTGCATTCGCTGAACCCCAGGCTGAGGTTCTGCACTGGTGGACATCCGGTGGCGAAGCGAAATCCGTCGCCGTGTTGCAAAAAGAATTCGCAGACAATGGCGGCACATGGACAGACATGCCCGTCGCAGGTGGCGGCGGTGACGCAGCTATGTCTGCGCTGCGTGCCCGTGTTCTGTCTGGCAACGCCCCGACAGCCGTTCAGCTGAAAGGCCCAGCTATCCAAGAATGGTACGAAGAAGGCGTTTTGGCCAACATCTCGGCCGTGGCCGAAGCCGAAGGTTGGGCGGACGTATTGCCAGCATCGATCGCAGGTCACATGAAATGCGAAGGCGAATGGTGTGCTGCCCCTGTGAACGTCCACCGCGTGGACTGGATCTGGGCGAACGCTGACGTCCTTGAGGCAAATGGCATCGCAATGCCAACCACTTGGGACGAATTCAACGCAGCTGCGGCCAAATTGCAAGCCGCAGGCGTGATCCCATTGGCGCACGGCGGCCAAGCATGGCAGGACGCCACAGTATTCGAAGCTGTTGCGCTGGGCATTTTGGGCGCGGAAGGGTTCCACAAAGCGTTCGTAGAACTGGACGAAGCGACCCTTACATCTGATGCAATGGTTGCAGTGTTTGACCAAATGCGCAAAATGCGTGGCTATGTTGATGCAAACTTCTCTGGTCGTGACTGGAACCTTGCAACAGCGATGGTCATGAACGGCGAAGCGGCGTTCCAAATCATGGGCGACTGGGCCAAAGGTGAATTCATGGCAGCAGGCAAAGTTCCGGGCGAAGATTTCCTATGCGCATCCACACCGGGCGAAGGTTTCTTGTATAATGTAGACAGCTTTGCCATGTTTGACGTCGATGGCGACGACAAGAAAGCCGGCCAAGACCTGTTGGCAAAACTAATTGTTGGGCCTAGCTTCCAAGAAGTGTTCAACCTGAACAAAGGGTCGATCCCTGCGCGTACAGATGTTGCGTTGGACAAATTCGACACCTGCGCGCATCTGTCAGCAGATGACATGAAAGCAAGCTCAGAAAATGGGTCCTTGTTGCCATCATACGCACACGGCATGGCCCTGCGTGGCGCACAATCTGGTGCAATCACCGACGTTGTGACAGCACACTTCAACTCTGACATGTCGTCTGCAGACGCGGTCGCACAGTTGGCACAAGCTGTCGCAAACAGCTACTAATTAAACCCTGTACACCGCCCCAGATTTACCCATCGGGGCGGTGTATTTATTAGGAGTTCCCCATGACGGAATGGCTTGAAAATCAGCTGCCCAAAATGGTACTCGCGCCTTCCTTTATCGCCGTTTTAGTATTTGTTTATGGCTTTATTGGCTGGACCGCTTGGGTATCGTTGACACGTTCGAAACTACTGCCGAAATATGAATTGAAAGGGTTTGTTCAATACGACAAACTGTTTGCGTCCCCCCGTTGGGATACGGCCTTTGGCAACCTGTTTACATTCGGTATTTTGTTTATTGTGATTGCAATGGTGTTGGGATTGGTCCTAGCCATTATGCTGGATCAAAAAATCCGAGTTGAGGGCGCAATTCGAACCATTTACCTGTACCCTATGGCACTTTCGATGATTGTGACAGGGACCGCGTGGAAATGGATCCTAAACCCCGGTCTCGGGATCGAGGCAACCGTGCGCGGTTGGGGGTTTGAAAATTTCAGTTTTGATTGGGTGGTGAACCCTGATTTTGCGATCTACACTATTGTGATTGCCGCTGTTTGGCAAAGCTCGGGCTTTGTGATGGCGTTGTTTTTGGCAGGTCTGCGATCTGTTGACGAAGAAATTATCAAAGCTGCCCAAGTTGACGGCATTCCTACATGGCGCATTTATTCGTCCATTATTATTCCGTCCATGGCCCCCATTTTCCTGTCTGCCTTTATCGTTTTGGCGCATTTGGCAATCAAAAGCTTTGATTTGGTCATCGCGTTGACGGGGGGTGGCCCTGGGTATGCCACCGATTTGCCCGCGACATACATGTACGCCATGGCGTTTTCGCGCGGTGATATCGGTCAGGCAGCATCGTCGGCAATGGTCATGATGGCGGTCGTGTTTACCATCGTTGTGCCCTACCTTTATTCAGAATTGCGAGCAAAGAACCATGGCTGATTTGACCTATTCCCAGAGCCCGTCCAAAGGGTCGTTTGGCAAATTAATCCTGCGTTGGATTCTATATATCCTGCTGGCCCTGTTTGCGCTGTACTACCTAATGCCGTTGTTCGTCATGGTGACAACATCGTTGAAAAGTCTTGAGGAAATTCGCACAGGCAGCTTGATCGCTTTACCACGCGAAATCACGTTTGATGCGTGGAAAACCGCTTGGTCTGGTGCCTGTACAGGTATTCAATGCGAAGGGTTGCAGCCCTATTTCTGGAACTCTGTCCTATTGGCGGTTCCGGCTGTGGCCTTGTCCACGCTGATTGGGGCGCTGAACGGTTATGTGATTGCGCAATGGCAGTTTCGCGGTGCAAACCTGATCTTTTCGCTGATGTTGTTTGGCTGTTTTATCCCGTTCCAAGTGGTCTTGCTGCCCATGGCGCGCCTGTTGGGCGTGATGGGATTGGCAGGTAGCATTCCGGGGTTGGTATTCGTTCACGTGATATATGGGATCGGCTTTACCACGCTGTTTTTCCGCAATTATTACGTCTCGATCCCTGCAGAATTGGTCAAAGCGGCCAAAGTGGATGGCGCAAATTTCTTTCGCATCTTTTGGTCGATCTTTCTGCCGCTATCGCTTCCTATCATTGTTGTCACGGTCATTTGGCAATTCACCCAGATTTGGAATGATTTCCTATTTGGTGTGTCCTTTAGCCAAGCGGGCACACAACCTATTACCGTGGCCCTGAACAACATCGTAAATTCAACCACTGGCGTTAAGGAATATAACGTCGATATGGCCGCCGCCATTATCGCCGCCCTGCCGACACTACTTGTCTATGTCTTCGCTGGTAAATACTTCATTCGCGGTCTGACGGCCGGCTCAGTAAAGGGATAACCCCAATGGCACCCATTCTTGACATCAAAAATCTGTATAAGAACTACGGTACCACCGAAATTCTGAAAGAGATCAACATTTCCATCGACGCTGGGGATATTCTGGTTCTGGTTGGCCCATCAGGTTGCGGAAAATCGACGCTGCTGAATTGTATCGCGGGATTGGAACCCATCACAGGTGGCAGCCTGCATATTGATGGGCGTGACATGACCCATGTCAGCCCCAAAGATCGGGACATTGCCATGGTGTTTCAATCCTATGCGCTGTACCCCACGATGAGTGTTGCGAAAAACATCACCTTTGGCATGAAGGTTCGCGGGGAAGATGCCCAAACCCAAGAACGCAAATTGAAAGAGGTGGCCGCACAGCTGAAAATCGAACAACTGTTAAACCGCCGCCCTGGCCAATTGTCTGGCGGCCAACGCCAGCGTGTGGCCATGGGGCGTGCCTTGGTGCGTGATCCAAAACTGTTTTTGTTTGATGAACCGCTGTCCAACCTAGATGCCAAGCTGCGCGTCGAAATGCGATCAGAAATCAAAAAACTGCATCAATCGCTGGGCGCATCCATGGTCTATGTCACACACGACCAGATTGAGGCCATGACATTGGCCACCAAGATTGTGGTCATGAAAGGCGGCGTGATACAACAGATCGGCACACCTGCTGAAATTTACAACACACCTGCCAATCTGTTTGTCGCCGATTTTATGGGCTCGCCCGCGATGAACCTGATCCCTGCCAAGGTTCGCCAAAACGGCAGCGGCGCAGAAATTGAAATTATGCGCCCCAATGATGCACCGATTGTCCTGCGCGATGATGCGGCCCGCAACCTGCCATCTGATGTGATTTTGGGCCTACGCCCTGAAGATATTTCCGAAGCAGGGTTCCGATCCGGCACTGGCGTGCAAGAGGCAGAATGTCTGGTTGATATGGTCGAACCAGCCGGTGCAGATACCTATGTCGTGACGGAAATGGGCGGCAAACAGATCACTGCACGTCTGCACGCGGAAACAACCGCGGCCGCGGGGGGCAAGCTGAAATTTGCCTTTGATCTGAACAAAGTCAGCTATTTCGAGCCAACCAATGGCCAGCGATTGAATTAAGGTTTCGGGGCGGTTTTTTACGAAAAATCGCCCCGGCTCATTTTACACTTTACATCACATTCAAAAAATAATATATGTTTTCAGAGCAAAGGAAACATACCATGAACCAAGAAGAAGCCGTAAAGCGTATGACAGACAAGCAAATCTTTGCATTGGGTCTGTTCGCTGTCACCACCATCTTTTCCATGTTGCTGACCGCGATGAACATCAAGGCAGTGATGGAATATGGCGTACCTGCTGTTATTGTGTGTCAGTTGCCGATGGCCCTGACAGGATTTTATCTGGGCTATACCCTGATGACCGCGGGCCGTGCCGAGGGTTTGAACGACAACTGATTGTCCTACCTAGGCTGGCGGCGTCCCATACAGCTGGCCATAGGCACTGGGTTCCCAATTCGCGGCATCTGATACCGCGTATTGGGCGTTTTCCAACCAGTCTAGATTGACATCAACACCCCACCCGGGGGCGTCGGTAATTGTGACGTGACCATCGGTGATTGTGAACGGATTTGATTGAAATAGGCCGTTCTGCCACGGGTAATAATCGCTTTCTTCGATTGAAAACTCCAAATATTTGCCAGCATTTGGAATGGCCTTCATCACATGCATGGAACAGACTGTGACCAATGATAGGTTCGCGGCATGCAGGGTACACGGAATATCACGTTCCGCGGCCATGGCTGCAACCTTGATCGTGTTGTGAATGCCCCCGACATACATCACATCAGGCTGGATGACATCAACGGCGCGCATATCGATCATGCGTTTCCATGTTTGCATATCCCAATCTTGTTCGCCGCCAGTGACATCAATGTCCAGCGCGTCGGTGACCTGCTTTGTGGTCTCTAATTCCCAATAGGGGACTGGCTCTTCGTAATGGGAAATTCCGTGGTCTTGCAGCATATGGCCGATGGCAATGGCACGCGTCGGCCCAAATGCCGAATTGGCATCCACCAGCAAATCGGCCCGTCCCCGCAGGGCGCGGGACATTTGGGCAATGATATCTTCGGTCCGGCCAGGCCATTGATCAACGTCGTTGCCACATTCGGCCCCAATGCGGAATTTCACGGCGTCAAATCCATGAGTGTCACACAGCCGGCTTAGGCGATCGGCCTCTTCTTGGGGGGGTATGTCGCGCTTCATCGAACTTGCATAGCATCTCAGGGGTCCAGCTGTACCACCCAATAATTCGACAACTGGCTTGCCCTGTTTACGCCCGATCAAATCCCATAGCGCCGTATCCAGCCCCGCCATTGCACGGGCGCGGTAGGACCCGGGAAATTTATGTTCGCGACGTTCGATCGTATCAATAATATGCCCGATACTATCAATATGCTGACCCAAGGCCCAAGGCGCAATTTGGCGATGAATGACCTGCGCAGTGATGTCGGCGTTATAGGGTGCGGTTTGGCCCAAGCCAATGTCGCCCTGGGCATCTGTCACGCGCACAAAGCACAAGAATTCTGTTGCGAAAGTTTCGATTTTTGCGATCGCTGTCATGTTGCATCCTTTGCCGAGTGTGCAGGAATAAATCTGGGCCATCAGACCATCACATACCCAAAAATGTAAAGCGAATATCCATCTAACGCCACAAAGATGGGCAGTGACTATAAACTATTGCTGGACTATCAAAACATCAACAATCAGGTCTTTGCCTTGGAATTGACAATTGAGGGTTTAGATAAGGAAATCGACAATCTGGATATGCGTTCGGCTGGGGCCGAGGGGAAATTGAACCGCTTTATCGGCGCGTGTAAACGGGAACCGACCTGTAAATCTGCGCTTAATTTGTGATTTTTCAATAAATACGTTTGATTTAGGTGGGGCTGGCCCAGATATTGGGCAAGCCCCCATTTTCTCGCGACCCTAGGCGGGTTCAGGTTCCTTGGCCCCTGTCATCAATGCAACCGCGTCGGCCATTGAATGGTCTTTGGGGTCGATCACGCACAGGCGTTTTCCCAAACGGTGTACGTGGATGCGGTCGGCCACCTCGAACACATGGGGCATGTTGTGGCTAATCAGGATAATCGGAATACCGCGTGATCGGACATCCTGGATCAATTCCAAAACGCGACGGCTTTCTTTGACGCCGAGGGCGGCGGTGGGCTCGTCCAAAATGATCACTTTGGACCCAAAGGCCGCCGCGCGTGCAACGGCCACGCCCTGGCGTTGACCCCCGGACAGGGTTTCCACCGCTTGGTTGATGTTCTGAATGGTCATCAATCCCAGTTCAGACAGCTTTTCGCGTGCAATCTCTTCCATCTTTTTGCGATCAAGCTGGCGCAGCAATGATCCGCGCAGACCCGGTTTGCGAATTTCGCGCCCCATGAACATGTTATCCGCAATCGACAGGGCAGGCGACATCGCCAGTGTTTGATACACGGTTTCGATCCCTGCGTGGCGGGCGTCAATTGGGCTGGCGAACTGTATTTCTTTGCCCTCTAGGGTGACTGTGCCCGCGTCGGGTTGTACCGCGCCTGAAATCGCCTTGATCAGGGATGATTTGCCTGCGCCGTTGTCGCCAATGACCGCCAGAATTTCGCCGGGCATCAGGTCAAAGTCGCAATGATCCAGTGCCACCACACGGCCATAGCGTTTGACCAATCCGCGTGCTTTAAGAATAGGTTCCATTATGCTGCTACCTTTCTGATCCATTGATCCACGGCGACCGCGGTGATGATCAAAACGCCGATTAACAAATAGGTCCACTGCGCATCTGCCCCCAGCAGGCGCAAACCCAAGGTGAACACGCCCACAATCAGCGCACCAAAGAATGTGCCCAAGATTGAGCCACGTCCGCCGAACAATGAAATGCCACCGATCACCACGGCTGTGATGCTTTCGATGTTTAGCAACTGGCCTGACGTTGGCGAAACTGATCCGATGCGCCCAATCAGGGCCCAACCGCCAAAGGCACAGATCAGGCCAGATACCGCGTAGACGGAAATCAAGGTTCTGGACACGTTCACGCCGGACAATTCCGCCGCCTCGGGGTCATCGCCCACGGCATAGACGTGGCGGCCCCATGCGGTTTGGCGCAGCACATAGGCCAGCACCACAAACAGCAACACCATAAAGATCACGCCAAAGGTGAACACAGCCCCGCCCATTTTGAATTTCCATCCCAGCAATTGCAGGATGGGTGCGTTTGCTTCGATGTCTTGGCTGCGGATGGTTTCGTTGCGCGAATACAGGAAATTGGCTGCCAATACGATTTGCCACATGCCCAGTGTCACGATAAAGGGCGGCAATTTCATGCGTGCCACCAGCCAGCCATTCAAGGCACCAATCATGGTGCCAAAGGTCAGGCCGCATAAAACAGAAATCGGCGCAGGGATACCATACCGGAATGTAAATGTGCCCATAACGATGGAAGATATCACCGCAATAGCCCCAACAGACAATTCAATGCCAGCGGTCAGAATGACCAAACTTTGGGCGGCGGCGATGATGCCGACGATTTGCACCTGCTGTAAAATCAATGTCAGCGCAAAGGGCGAAAAGAATTTGCTGCCAAGCAACAGGCCAAATGTGATGATCGATGCGGTTAAAACGATCAATGGAACAATGGCCGGCGTTGTGTGCAGTAGGTGATGGAATTTGTGTAAAAGTCCGGCATTTGCATCATCAAACGACGCCACGGTTGTATCGGCGCGTTTTGCGACTGCTTCAAAGTTTTCGTCTTGCGACATTGCTGTGACCTATTTTGCGCTGTTAATGAATAGGGGCGAATTTTCATCCGCCCCTACATGTGTCTTTATGTCAGTGGGACATTAGCCCCAGCAAAGCTCAGTACCTTTGGTGGTGTCAATGCTTTCGACGCCAGCAACGGGTTTATCTGTGACTAGTGCTACACCTGTGTCAAAGAACGCTTTGCCTGGTGTTGGCGCAGGCTTGGTGCCATTTTTCGCCCACTCAACAATGGCTTCGATGCCTTTGGATGCCATCAACAATGGGTATTGCTGTGATGTGGCACCGATGACGCCTTCTTTCACGTTTTGCACGCCAGGGCAGCCGCCATCAACAGATACGATCAGCACGTCGTTTTCACGACCGATGGATTTGAGCGCCTCATACGCGCCTGCGGCTGCTGGTTCGTTGATTGTGTAGACAACGTTGATCATCGGATCTTTGGCCAACAGGTTTTCCATGGCTTTGCGGCCGCCTTCTTCGTTGCCGGCAGTCACGTCGTTACCAACGATGCGTGCATCATCTTCGTCACCCCAACGGTTTGGATCGCCCAATTCGATGCCGAACCCTTTTAGGAAACCTTGGTCACGCAGAACGCCAACGGTTGGCTGGGATACGGCCAAATCCAACATCGCAATTTTTGCGTTTGCTGCATCGTTGCCCAGTGCTGCTGCGGCCCACTGACCGATCAATTCACCCGCTAGGAAGTTGTCGGTTGCAAATGTCATGTCTGCTGCGTCGATTGGATCCAATGGAGTGTCCAATGCAATCACGACCAATCCTGCATCGCGTGCCTGCTGAACGGCAGGAACGATTGATGATGTGTCAGATGCTGTGATCAAGATACCCTTGGCACCGTCTGCGATACATGTTTCGATGGCTGCCACTTGTGTTTCGTGGTCGCCGTCAACCTTACCAGCATAGGCTGACAGGTTTACACCCAGTTCTTCGGCTTTCGCCATCGCGCCTTCGCGCATTTTAACAAAGAACGGGTTTGTGTCTGTTTTTGTGATCAAGCAAGCAGAAATGCCGTGACCACCCGCATAGGCAGATGTTCCAACTGCGGATAGTGCAACCAATGCTGCGCTGGCTAGTAGTTTTTTCATTTTGTGTCCTCCCAAAAAATACGTCAAACCCAGAACCCAGAATCGCGGGTGTGAGTTTTGATGTCCCCCACGTTAGACACTTTTACAGCCGCGTCAATAATTAAATAAAGTTTTATTATTTATTGACGCGGGCAAAAAAATAACCTTTCATCTAGCAACGTTTGGATGGATGACAGGATGATGAGACGATTTGCAGACCACTCAACAGGGCAAGCGCAGCGATCGGACCAGTCGGGTCTGCGCAATTACAACGAGCGCGTCGTGCTGTCGTTGCTAAAGGCGCATGGCGGCCTGTCCAAGAGCGAGGTCGGCAAGCGCGCAGGTTTTACCAACCAAACTGCCGCTGTCATCATGCGCGACCTAGAGGCCGAGGGGTTAATCACCCGTGGTGAACCTGTGCGTGGTCGTGTGGGGCAGCCGTCAATTCCTATGCGGTTATGTGCTGAGGGTGCGTTTTTCTTTGGTGCGAAACTGGGGCGGCGCAGTACCGACATTGTTTTGGTGAATTTTGTTGGGGACATTATGGACCAAACATCCATGGTCTATGATTATCCTGATCCGCAAAAAACCATCTCGTTTATTGTGGATGCGGTGAATACCATGATGCAAACACAACCCCAATCGGTTCAGGACCGTATTCGCGGGTTGGGTGTGGCGATGCCAGGGTTTTTGTGGGAATGGGCCACGTCAATTGGGGTTGAACCCCATTTGATCGACCCATGGCGCACCATTGATATTCAAGACAGCCTCTCCATGCAGTTCGATTTTCCCGTCTGGTCACGCAATGACGCCACCTGCGCTTGTGGGGCCGAGTTGGTCTTTGGCAAAGATCCATTGCCAAATGATTTTCTGTATTTTTACATTGGGCAATTTATCGGCGGCGGCATTGTGCTGAATGGTGAATTGCTAACGGGGTCCACCGGAAATGCCGGTGCGTTAGGTCCATTTAGTGTAACGCAATCCGACGGATCATCAAAACAGATTGTGGAAATTGCATCGTTGGCCACGCTGCAAGCGCGATTAAGGCAGGCGGGCGCACAATCGACCAATTTGATTTGGGATGCGCCCGATTTTGGGGTTTGCCCCGATGTATTGCAACGTTGGATCGATGATGCCGCCCATGCCATTGCCGAAACGATATTGGCAGGTTGCGCGTTTATTGATTTTCCAATGGTGATTCTGGATGGGTCGATGCCTGAAACCCTGTTGCATCGCATTGTTCAGCGCATCCAACAAAACTTTGCCCAGTTGAATTGGTCGGGCCTGATTGTCCCTGATTTGAAATGCGGAACGATCGGGTCGAACGCGCGCACCTTGGGGGCCTCTGCCATCCCGATGTTTGAACGCTATTTGATATCGGTTTGAACTAGGGCCACGTCACAACTTCAGACGTTTCCAAAACGGAACTTTGGCGAATTCTTGCGAAATACGTTCATGATCATATTCGGTTGCAATCCAGTCACGCAATGCAATGGCGCTGTGCGCGTTGCGCTGTTCATAAACCCACATGATGTAATCCAAAATGCCGGTTTTTGTGAAATTCAAATGCACATGGCGGATTGTCAGCTGACGCTTTGCCTGCGCAACGGGGACATTATGTACCAACATTAAATACAGTGCTGACGCCAAACCCGTGCGATCTGCACCGGATTTGCAATGCAATAAAAACGGTGTTGGCAGATTGATTAACAGATCAACCAATTCCAACATGCGTTCGCGCGGTGCGGCGCGGCGTGCGGACAGAGGGATATCGATCAGCTCTAATCCCAAATCGCGACAGGCTTCGACCTCGAAAATATAGGGGGCCAGATTGTTTGCCCCGCGCAGGTTCACGATCGTTTTAATGCCCATCCCTGCATAGTGTTCCATACGTTCACGTGTGGGGTGGTTGGATCGATAGGCCCCGGGTGCGATTTCCGCAAAGTTGTGCCAATGGATCCGCAGTATTTCGTGATCAACCCAGTGCAGATAGGATTGTGATTTTTTCCGTTCCACAGGGTCCACAATATCGTGACTAAAGCTGTCGCGATGGTTTCGTTCAATCTGTTTCAGATAGGCCCAAAATGATTTTAGCACGCGTGGAATGACCCTTGTTTCTTGCAAACATTTGCGCGCGTGTCTGGCATGTTATGCCCTGCTGTGCAAGTCGTCTGGCCATTTACGTCAGAAATCCCCCGATGCTTTAGCTAAGGTCACTGAACGCGACTGGGTTTCCAACGTTTGTGTGGCCATGCCCATTGATCGATATTGTCACGCACAACGCGCTCTAGGCTGTCGTTTAGCTCTTGGGTCATTTTGGTCGGATCACTGGGCGCAATGGGGGTATCGACCCAAATCATAAAATCCCTGCCATTTGATTGTCGGATGGCATAAATGGGGATCAAGGGGCGGTTATGTTTTAACGCCAGTTGCGCCGCGGATCCCGATGTATAAGCGGTTTTGCCGAAAAATGTGACAGGCAACCCTTTGTCCATGTGCTGGTCGATCAGTAAGGCCACCGATCCGCCCCCTTTGATGTGCTTCAGCATATCGGTAAACCCAGCCTTGTCGCGGGGAAATAATGGTGTGCCTGTTTGCGAAATGGCCCGCACATAGGTTTTGTTCAGCCATTCATTATTCAGTGGGCGATAGAGCCCCCCCAAATCAACACCATTTGCTATCATTTTTGATCGAATGATGTCATAATTCCCAAAATGGCCCGACACCAAAATCACAGGTGTTTTATCCGTGATGGCAGCGGTGATTGCATCAGCGCCTGGCCCCGTAATCTGGGCCTGCTGCGCCAGTTTGCAGGTATAGACAGGGGTAAAGATTTCAAACAGTGTCGCCCCCAGATTACGACAGGTTTGCCGCGCGATCTGATCGTGCTGGGCCGTAGGGATTTCGGGCATGGCAAAGCCCAGATGAGTTCCAATACGTTTGGGCCACCCCATTAGTGGTGCAAACACGCGGGCAAAGATTGCCACAAACATCCGCCGCCGCAGCGCCATAGGAAACAGCGCAGCAACCGAAAACACCAAAGTCGCCGCGATAAACGCGATCCAGTCTAATGTTTTGGTCCATAGGTGTTTCAGACGTGCTGTCATGTGTATGTGCAATCCATATATGGCGGTGTCCCAAATCTGAGGTTGGCAGATACCTAAGCTGAAATCTGCCAAATATCCAGTGCGCTGATTGGCCCAACCTGCGGCTTAGGCCAAAACTGCGCGGAAATCGCTGTCATATCCTTGGGGGGTTATATCCTGACCCAATGCCGTTATTGCGCCCAATCGGCCAATTTCCACACAGCTTTTGGCGGCGGCCCCATTGCCGCCTGTAACCAGCGTCAGCCTGTCGGATACTGTTTCGATATAGGGCAGGCCAGTTTGTGTGAAACTGACGGCACAGGCGTCGCGTGTGATGGATTGAAACGGAACACGGGGCATCAGATGGCGTAGCTGGTGTTCCAACATGTCTGCCGGAACAGGGTCGCCGCCGGATCGAAACCAATGTTGCATATCGGTATCGTCTGACAACAATGGCGACGATTCCTCGCCCCCGATTTTGATGTAATACTGACCATCTGGGTATTGGATCGGGGGCAGGATATAGACGTCTTGGTCCAGCTGTGCGCCTGTGGGCAATATGATGGCGGATGGCATTTGCAACATGGTTTTGGCTTGGGCCTGACTGACTTGTGCCAAAACGACTGTGCGGGCATAAACCTGCATTGCGGCGCGGATGTCGCACCAATCTGCTGTGGCGCAATAGCCACCAGTTGCCACCACAATATGATCGCCTGTTATCACATCGCCTGTGGCGAGTGTGACAGTCATGCCCGTTTGTCGTGTCACCCATGACGGCACACTATGTGCGCCCGCCTGAATGGCGGCCTGCTCCATGGCGCGGCGCAGCAGGCGTGGGTTGATCCAACCGCCCAGTTTTTCCCATGCGGCAACTTCACTCGCAGGGATATCAAACCAAGGAAAGCGTTGTGATATTTCCGCACCATACATCACGTCATGATCTAGTTGCATTCTGGATGCGACGAATAAAAACGATTGGCTAAAGGGCGCGGCTGGCCCCGTTTGCGGCCCGCACATCATCACGCCCGATTGGTGATAAAATGACAGCCCCGCACTGCGTTCAAAATCGCCATAGCGGTCTATGGACCGCAGGGCCAGCTTGGACCAATCGGCATTTTCCGCCAACCCGCGTGTGATGCGCCCTGCATCGTGGTGGCTGGCAAAGGGGCCTTGGAATGTCTGGCGATCTTGGGGTTCATCTGGGCCAATCAGCGTGACTTTATGGCCCATTTGGGCTAGATGGCAGGCACAGGATGTGCCCATCAATCCGCGTCCGATGACCAAAAAATGGCGTTGGCTTGAGGCGTGCGGTTGCGGCATGGTGGGGTCCTTTAGTCCTTGGAATTGGGGGTTGATTGGTCAGCGGCCCATGTGCTTGCCGCCTCAACCGCGACGGGGGATGCACCGGGCGAAATACCAACATAGCTGTCTGTTTCATCCGTGGGAACCACCGGCCGTTGGGTCATACGATATAGCGCATGAACCGACACCACTGCGAAAACCGCGGCCAAGACGGCCCAGAACGCCACCGCGCCAAAATGCTCCATCGCCCAACCGGCGATCATGGGGCCAGAAATGGCACCAATTCCAAACAGCATCACGATCCCCCCAGATGCCGCGGGCATATCTTCGCGTGCTAGCGAGTCGTTGATATATGCCAGCAACAGCGCATATAACGGTGTTGTCACCCCGCCTGACAAAAACGCAGCCACCATGACCGCCCATGTGATTTGCGCATAAAGTGCCCCAAATACACAGCAAGCGATGGCAATAACGGATGTCAGGAAAATCAGTTTTCGCCGATCCATGCGATCTGATAACCAGCCGAACGGATATTGTAATATTAACGTACCCGCAAACAGCATCGCCATGAACAGGGATATTTCATTGGCACTTAACCCGATTTGTGCCCCATAAACGGCACCCATGCCGGCCTGAATGGCATAGACGATGCCCAGAAAAAACACGCCCACGGTCCCCAAGGGGGACACGCGAAACAAATCCCTGATCGGCATGGCGCGGGTTAATTCGGCGGCGGGTGTCGGGCTGACCGACAATAAAATCGGGCCAAAGGAAATAGACACCAAAATTGATGCGCCAATAAACAAAAATGCGCCCTGTGCATCGCCCAAGGTTAACAGCCCCTGCGCCCCAATAATCCCAGAGGTCTGCGCCAGCATATAGGCCGACAAGATTTGTCCGCGGTTTTCGTTGGTTGATGCATCATTTAGCCAGCTTTCAGCTGTGACATAGACGCCTGACATGCAAAACCCGATTAATATCCGCAAAATGGTCCAAAAGACGGGGTCAGCATATAGGGCAAAGGCAATCAATGCGGCTGACATAAAACTGGCCAATGCCGCAAACACCCGCACATGTCCCACGTGCCGGATCATGTGGGTGGTCAGGCGAGCACCGGATAAAAACCCGATAAAATATCCTGATGCGACCACGGATAGGGCGGTTGCGGAAAACCCCTCTAAATCGCCCCGAACACCTATTAGGGTAAAATGCATGCCATTGCCCAGCATGATAAACAAGATCCCAATCAGCAGCGCCCAAACGCTGAACAATGTTTTTAACATTAAATCTCTTTCCGCTTTGCCGTTTCAGGGCCATGGTGTCGGATATGGCATGGCTTGTCACGCTGATACAGGCGTGCAATCGGTCCAATCGCGACATGTTTTGGGGATGGGGCGGGGTGGACATTTGCCCGCGTGGGGCCATATCTATCTGTGTTTGGAATGAATGACTGGGACAACAGATGGCACAGGATCGACCGTACCGTGATGCAACACTGGCAGAATTAACCGTGGATTACGGCACGCGGCCGAAAATGCCACCCTTGCCCGCGGCCCAAGATCATCACCGGCAAAAGGGCCGCCATCTGGCGGCCATTCACCGCATGTATTTGCGTGAAATGACCCAGATCGGCCAGTTCTTGGACGATATCGACGCCGGACGCGCCACCCCTGCGGGGTTGGTTAATGCGATTGGGGGCGCAAAATTGGTCCGTAATATGCAGCTGTTTGGCACATTATGCGGTCGCGAATGTCAGGTGTTAACGTTCCATCACAACGCCGAAGAGGACATGATTTTCCCCCAGCTGAACGCCCAGCAAATCCCCGCCCTGACCCAAGTGGTCGAGCGGTTGAAAACTGAACATCTGGTGGTACATGAATTGCTGATCCGTCTAGATGACGCAGCACAAAACCTAGCTGCGGACCAGACCGCCGAACATTTCGAAACGGCCCGCGCCATTTACAAACAGCTGTTCGCGGTGGTCCGATCCCATTTCGGGTATGAGGAAACCGAATTGCAAGAGGCGCTGGGCCTATACGTTCCTGTAATCTAGCGACCCGCTAAGGCTGCGCAATTTGCCCACAAGGCATCGGGAACATCGACCGTTTCGCGCGGTGTGCGGCTTTGGCCAGGGATCCGGCCCCCATCATCCTGGGCCACGGCATCGGCCAAACGGGTCAGGCGTGCGCCGAATTGATCTGTGAAAGTCGTCTTATCAATCATGACATAGGTTTGTCCCAAACGGTGGGGGGGGCCGTCGGGCAATTTCAACCCGCCGACATCCAGTGAATTGACCGATCCGGTCAGGGCCGCCGCCATCAATTCGGCCATAATGCCAAACCCCCATCCTTTGTACCCGCCGGCGCTGCATAGCGATCCGCGCAGTGCGGCCTCGGGGTCGGTGGTGGGGGCGCCATTTTCGTCAACTGCCCAGCCCAGCGGAATGGTGTCGCCGGCATATTTCGCCATGGTAATTTTACCCAAGGCCACGGCGGAGGTTGAAAAATCAAAATGCACGCCCAATCCGCCATCGCCATCGGGGGAGGAAAAGGCAATGGGGTTGGTGCCGATCACGCGATCTTTGCCGCCTGGGGCTGCGACGACTGGGGATGCGTTGGTAAATCCGATCCCAATCAATCCCGCCTGTGCGATTTGTTCGGTGAAATAACCCAGTGATGTGCAGGTGTGGCTGTTTGCAACGGAAAACAGCGCGATGCCTTGGGTTTTTGCAGTTTTGATGGCCGTATCCAAACCTGCGGCAAACGCGGGCTGGGCAAATCCACATTTTGCATCGGCCAGGATTGCCGATGGTTTGGGTTGGCTGATTTCTGGGGTTACGGTGCCATCGACACGACCTGACGCCAGTTGCGTACAGTAGCTTTCCAAATATTGCAGCCCGCAGATCACATTGCCATAGGATTCTGCCGATGCTGTCGCGCGCGCCACATGCTCAGCCTGCCATGAACCTGCACCGTGATGTTCCAATGCTGCGCGTGCGACGTCAAAGATGTCGTTGATTGTGACTTGTGGCATGTTTCCCCCATTTCGTTTCCGCTACGATGGGCCAAAGCATTTTGACACGCAACCACCTTTCGAAATTTCCAAATTAAAAATTGACATGTTCCAATGCGCGGGCCACGTTACCGGAAAATGACAAAGGTGGTAGTGCATGTCTAATCCGGCAGGATTGTTAATTGATGGATTGCAATACGCAAATTGGTCGGAAAAAATATTTCGTCAAATGCGGCAGGGTGGCGTGGATGCGGTTCATGTCACAATCACCTATCACGAAAATTTCCGCGAAACGGTACATGTGATCGAAAAATGGAACCGGTGGTTTGAAACCTATCCCGATTTAATTTTTCAGGGCTTTCGTGCCGCTGACATTGATCTGGCCCGCGAAACGGGGCGCACGGCCATATTCTTTGGATCGCAAAACCCATCCTGTATCGAAGATGATATCGGTCTGGTCGAAGTGCTGCATCGCCTTGGCCTGCGGTTTATGCAGCTGACCTATAACAACCAATCCTTGCTGGCGACGGGATGCTATGAGGCAGACGACATGGGCCTGACCCGTATGGGGCGCGAAGTGGTGCGTGAAATGAACCGCGTGGGTTTGGTTGTGGATATGTCCCATTCGGCAGAACGATCCACGCTTGAGGCGATTGACCATTCCACACGACCGATTGCGATTACCCACGCCAACCCCGCATTCTGGCACCCCGCGCTGCGTAACAAATCCGACACCGTGTTGCAGGCCCTGTCTGAAAGCGGGGGTTTTTTGGGTCTGTCCCTGTATCCCCACCACCTAAAGGACAAAAGCGATTGCAGTGTGCAAAGTTTTTGCGACATGATTGCCCGCACCGTTGAACGCGTGGGGCCCGAACAGGTGGGGTTGGGCAGCGACCTGTGTCAGGATCAGCCTGATAGCATCGTCGAATGGATGCGCGTTGGGCGTTGGACCAAATCCATTGATTATGGCGAAGGCAGTGCCAGCGCCCCAGGATTTCCACCCATGCCTGATTTTTTCTCTGATAACCGCGATTTTGGCAATATTCGCGCGGGATTGGTCGCGGCTGGGCTTGATCAAAATACAATTGATGGTGTGATGGGGAACAATTGGAAACGGTTTTTCGACCTGTCATTTGATCCACAATAGTTGCAACAGGCACAGGAAACAGAACATGGCCAAACAGCTGCACTCGGTTTCAACTGAACCTGTCTATCGCGGGGCAGATGATGTCATGCGCTTGGCGCGCATGGGGTCGGCCCACCCCACGCGCCTGTCATTTTTGCGGATCATGTTGCGCGGGATGCAGCAGCAGAATTGGCGGTTTGAACGGATGTGTTTTGATCTGGACGCGCAGGGCGTGGGCCATGCCGTCTATACCCTGCACGGACCAGATCGCAGTTACAGTCTGGTCGCATTTGCGCATGATTTGCCCGACGACATGCGGTCGGATCGTGTGATTGCGACCGCATGGGATGCGACCTTTGCCCTGTTTGATGGGGTGCCGTCCGGTGATGACATAAACCGACTATCGCAAAATGTTCCCCTGCAAGAGGCGGGACGCGTCAGCGCAGAGGAACTGACCCTAAGTCGTGCCAACAGATCGGTGCGTTTGTTTGATCATGTGGTCACGGCCTTGGCACAGGGGCGGCAGCCAGATGCCCACGAATTGGATCAGGTTGGGTATCTGATGCGGACCACGGCGGTCTATGGATCGGGGAAATTTGGTGCACAGGACCGCAGCGAAATCGCCAACCGTCCAGAATTATCGCAACCCTTTCAGGCGGAAATGATGACCGTTTGGTTGATCCGCCAATTTACGGTCGATGTGGTCAACCATTTGGCGCGTCAACGCGGCGGTGCGTCTGCGGTTGAATTTGCACCCGATTTGGCCCGTGGCTTGGGCGTGGGCAATTCCACCGGTTTGGGAATGGCCCCGTTTTTGGTCAAACACCCCGGATTGTTGCACGCTTGGGCCAGCGTCAGAGAAGAGGCGCTGACCCGTGTGCGCGGTGTGGAACATGTGAGCGCCCAACAGCGGGACGATTTGTGCCAGGCCCTGCGGGACGCCATTCATAACGCTGAGCATTGGTCGTCGGAATCGCCCTATATGGCGGAAAAACTGCCGCAGTTGCGGCGTGATTTGGCGGCTGTGTCGGCGTATTTGGACACTTGGTCAACTGCACAATCGGCGCGCCCATGGGATGATCTGTGGCGTTGGGCCAGCGATCATTTATCCAGCGAAGGACAAGAGGCGGTTCTGTCCCTGATGCTAGAACCGCATGGCGATCTGATTGACGGGCTGGCCGACTGTCTCAGCTTTCCCGAAACGGTTGCACCCGCGATCCAAGGGGCGCAAACGGTCCAACAGTTGCGTGATTTCATTGCCGATACCTATGACTGGGCCTTGGCCTATGATTTCAAATCACAATCGGGGACAGCACGGTTTTGGTATGTGTCCGAGGAAAAATTGGAACCTCGATTAGGGTCCCGCCATACCGAGGATGGCAGCGACCGCGAAAACCCGCTTGGGATCGCATGGCAGGTATCGCAGCTGTGGGATCAGTTGTGCGACATGCCTGCGTCGCTTAGTATTGCCGAGGTCCTGTTATCCCATCCACAGCACCGTCAAATTGTGCGCCGTATTCAATCGTTGCGGGGCTGTGATTATGGGGAAATTCGCGAAAATCTGTTGGCGGATGACATTTTGCCAATTGATATGATGCGATACAAATTGGCCTATTTCGGGGCAAGCCGGTTTGATCCACGGTCCGATAAATGGGTCCGGATCAGCCTGTTTGCAGGGCTGCCTTATCCAACGGATATCGGAAATTTTGATGCACGGCTCTGATCTAATTTTGCTCAGTCAGAATGAATGGGCCAGCTTGGGCGAAAAAGCCGCTCGTGGCGCTGGCTATGACTGGGGTCACGCCGAAGAATTCGGCTGGGCCTTGGCCGAATTGGCTGGTATGGGGATCGATGGATCCGCGGTTTTGTGCCAACTTTTGACACTGTTTGAAACGGATGCCATCACGGTTCCAAAACGGCTGTCGGATTTAAACCCATCTGCGAACAGGGCGCCATTATGCCCTGTCGTAACTGGGGCAGCTTTGTGTGATTTGGGTGATATGGCGTTGGAAAACGGGCCTTTGGCATTGGGTGATGTATGCTATCCTATTTTCCTGCTGCCGTTTTTGGACCAGATGTCGGCGCGGGTGGGCAGGCACGTGGGTGCATTTGAAAATGATCGTCAACTGACAACGCAGAACCCAGATTTGCAAACTGGGATTATTCGTATTTGGATAACCGACATGGCCATACCCAAGGATCGGAGCGTTGCCTTTCAGCGTATTGGTATTCAGGCCCAAGCATTTGAACAGCTAAAGTCATTGGGCATGCGAACGACAGTCCCCGCGACCGAACAATCGCGCGCAGCGGGGGCAGGTGCCGGATTGACGGATAATGACTAGGTCAAAACAAATCCATTTGGCGCGGGTCTGACGTCTGTCTTTTGGACTTTGTTGGGCGACGATCGGGGGAATTTCGGCTGGCATGCCGGACCAGAATCGATTTTGTGCTGGGATCGTTTTGATAGGCTTTCTTGATCGCATGGATTTTTTGTGCCGCTGCTGTGCGGGCCTGTTTTTCATCGACGATGGGCAAAATGTAACTGTCCGGAAAATCGGGATATAACCACGGTTCATGGATATGTTCATCGCGGACCCGTGCCAATTCGGGCATCCATTTGCGAATGAACTGGCCTTTGGGATCTTGGTCCTGACTTTGTTTAATGGGGTTATAAATGCGGATCGTGTTTATCCCTGTGGTGCCAGATTGCATTTGGACCTGACTGTAATGAATGCCGGGTTCGTAATCCAGAAATTGCCGCGCCAAATGGTGCGATGTGGCGCGCCAATCCAGCCAAAGGTGATAGCTGGCAAAGCTGACCAACATCGCGCGCATGCGAAAATTCAACCAGCCTGTTTCGTTCAAATATCGCATACAGGCATCAATAAACGGATAGCCCGTGCGTCCCGTGGTCCAAGCCGTGAAATGGGAATGATCGGGTCCGTATCGGTCCAATCCGCGAAAGGCAGGGTGCAGATTGGTGGTTTCGATATTTGGCTGATCCTCTAGTTTTTGAATGAAATGGCAATGCCAATGCAGACGGCTGTAAAAACTGTCGATGGATTTCGCATGGTGCGTGTCGGTGTCACATATGTGACGCCGCGCCTGTGTTGTGGCATGCGCCACTTCGCGGATGGATAGCGTGCCAAAGGCCAGATAGGCTGACAGCCGCGAACAGCTGTGGTCTGCGGTGCGTGGGGACGACATTTCATACCGATATCGCCGCCCGCGGTGGGTTAGAAAACTGCCAAGAGTGTCCAATGCCGCCTGACGGCCTGCGACTTGCTGTGTGGTGGGTTGGGTGGTGTCCAATCCCAAATCTGCGGCCTTTGGCATTTTGTCCGATTGCAGGGCGGGGCCAGATAGGCGTGTTGGCGGTTCGATCAGGGCGGCGGACATGGTATTGTGCCATGATCTGGCCCAACCGTCGCGTGATTTCAATCGCCGAACGACACCATTTCGGACGGGTTCATGCCATGCGATATTGTGGTGTTCGCACCAATCCAGCACCCGTCTATCACGGGCATAGGTCCACATATTCCACGTTTCTTGATGCGAATATATCCCTGCGATTGAGTGGGTTTGACGCAAGGCCTCTAGCACGGTTATCGCGTTGCCCACCCGTACCACCAGCGGTGTGCCCAAACGTGACAGATCAGAATTCAAATCGCGCAGGCTATGATACAAAAAATCATATTGGCGATAGCTGACATCGGGCTGCGCCCATAGGTCAGGTTCCATGATATACAGCGGTACAACGGGACCAGACTGTGCCGCCTGTGATAGGGCGGCGTTATCATGGATGCTGAGATCACGTTTGAACCAAATGATGTGGACCGGTGTCATTTCTTTCGCGTGCGTTGGTTTTTTACACACTTAGTCTGACGAGCCCCACAGGAAAGGTTTGCCGTTTCTTATCCCACGTCCTGTTTGGTCTGATCGACGGGGTTTTGTGATTGCCGCGCCAGAAACAGGGATTGCAATCGGTCGCTGATCTGCGCCGCCGACATTCCTGCAGCGTTATACATTTCGTCTGCACTGCCTTGGTCGATGAACCGATCCGGCAGTGTCATGGGCAATATTGTGGCCAGTGCCAACTGATTGCTGTGCGCCAGATATTCCAACACGGCCGCGCCAAAGCCGCCGCTGCCCCCCTGTTCCAACGTCATGACAACATCATGATTTTGAACCAAGGTATCGATCAAATCGGCATCCAACGGTTTGGCAAATCGCGCGTCCGCGATTGTCACGGAAATGCCCTGTTCGGCTAGAATGACCTTGGCCTGTTCCGCTTGGTCCAAATGCGCCCCAAAGGACAGGATGGCGACATCATCACCGTGAGAGATTATGCGCCCCTTGCCGATGGGCAAAATGCTGCCCTTATCAGGTAATTCACAGCCACGTCCCGAACCACGGGGGTAACGAAATGCGATGGGTCCATCGTCATAGGCGGCGGCCGTTGCAACCATGTGCATCAATTCTGCCTCGTCCGCGGCCGCCATGACCACGAACCCAGGCAATGGGATCAAATAGGATATGTCAAAGCTGCCCGCATGGGTGGCCCCATCGGCCCCTACCAAACCGGCGCGGTCAATGGCGAACCGAACGGGCAGGCCCTGTAACGCCACATCATGGACGATCTGATCATAACCCCGTTGCAAAAACGTTGAATAAATCGCGCAGAATGGTTTTAGCCCACCTGCCGCCATACCGGCCGCGAATGTCACGGCATGTTGTTCGGCGATCCCCACATCAAACACGCGGTTTGGGGCAATTTGTTGCAGTTTGTCCACGCCTGTGCCCGATGGCATGGCGGCGGTCACGGCAACCACCCTCGGGTCGGCCTGTGCCTCGGCCACCAATGCCTTGGCAAAGACGGATGTATAGCTGGGCGCATTGGCGGGGGATTTGAATTGATTGCCGGTTTCGACATCGAATTTCGACACGCCATGATATTTATCGGCGGCGTTTTCGGCAGGGGCGTACCCTTTGCCCTTGCGGGTCAGGGCGTGGATTAACACAGGCCCGCGTGATTGTGTGCGCGCACGGCGCAGGGCAGCCAATAACTGACCCATATCATGGCCGTCGATTGGGCCGATGTAATCGAACCCTAAATCTTCGAACAGGGTCGCTTTGTCTGGGCGGCCCGTCACGATTTCACGCGTGCGTTTTGCCCCCAAACGCAATGGTTTGGGCAGCAGGCTTTCCATGTCTTGGGCCAGATCGTTTAATTTGTGCAAGGGTGTGTTGCCATCCAAGCCCGACAAATATTTTGACATGGCCCCAACAGGTGGTGCGATGGACATGTCGTTGTCGTTTAGAATGACAAACAGCCGTTTTCCGGCGCTACCTGCGTTGTTTAATGCCTCGTAGGCCATGCCAGCGGAAATGGATCCATCGCCGATCACAGCCACCGTGTCACCCACATCTTGGCCTAAATCGCGTGCTGCGGCAAAGCCTAGGGCAGCGGAAATGGATGTTGAACTATGCGCTGCGCCAAAGGGATCATAGGGCGATTCAGATCGTTTTGTAAAACCACTTGGCCCCCCGGTTTGGCGAAGTTTCGTCATTTGGTGGCGACGGCCAGTTAATATTTTATGGGGATAACATTGGTGCCCCACATCCCAGATTATTTTGTCGCGCGGGGCGTCAAATATGTGATGTAGCGCGACCGTTAATTCAATGACGCCTAAGGATGACCCCAAATGCCCGCCCGTTTGGGATACGATTTCGATCACATCATTTCGCAATTCATCCGACAGCTGCTGCAATTGCGCAAGTGACAGATGTTTCATGTCTTTGGGTGATTTTATTTTTGCCAATACAGACTTGTGATTGTGTGATACGATGGGCATAGCGGATCCTTTCAGATAAAAAGGGCGCCATGTCCTGTGCGGACATGACGCCTCCTCCTGCAGCCAACAGGAAGGGAACCGGAGCTATGGCAAGCTCCAGAGATCGACCCCCGGGAAAAAGGGTCGAACTGTGGACCGTGGGATATCCCACGGTCGCTATTCATAAACAGGCGCGCCTGTTGTGGCCAATTCAGGCCAGTATTGGATCACATTGCTGCCTTGTAGGGGCTGTTGGTACCCTTTGTGACATGTTTTACAGGCCACTTTGGGGGCATCGCCATGCAGTGGGCCCAGACGGTTTTCTGGCAATTCAGGGCCAAGCGGCAGCAGATAGTCGTTGTTAAGCTCTTGGACCATGGAAATGCCCATGCTGGCCGTGCCCCATTGGGGTGTGACCTGTGATCCGTCATAGAACGCACGGGTGTTGTGACACAGCACGCAGTTACGTCCCAATGAATTGGCAAAGTAATTCATCAACGAATACGTCCGTTCAGCTTGCTGGATCAATGGATCTCCGGGCTGATTGTCAACGCGGCTTTCCAAATCATGAACCGCGATGGTTTCATAATTGACCAAATAGGCCTCAAGCGCGTCTGACGGCAGCGATGTATATTGCGACAACGGAGTTGCGCGGTTTTGCACCGCTGGCCAGCCTGCTACGGTTTCGTTGACGGGTGTAATTTTGAACCAAATATCACTGGGGACGTTTTGTCCACGGTGACAGGTGTTACACGTCACGCCCACCTGTTTATTGGCATTTACGTGGCCATCCCAGTTTTCATTGATGTTTTGCGTCATTTCGATCATACGCCGCGCGACGACTTTGGTATAAAGCGCGTCGTCGCTGTATGTGTCCATATCGCCATCCCCATGACAATAGGCGCATCCCTGATCGGGCGCGACCCAGTTGGTCATGGCAGCCATTAGGCGATTAAAGTTGTCATCCGTCAAATCACCCAAAACTTGGACGTTTTGATAGATATCGCCTGCCAGCTCTTCGCCACCTTCGGGGATATAGGGATCGTCTGCGACCAGATTTGCAATATCAGGATCTGGCGTGGCCAAATCTGCCATGAATTCTGTCACAGACATCCCATTCCCGCGCGGACCAGTTTGCAAGCTTTCGGTTGCCGATGGCTGGCCATAGCTGACCAAGACTGCAGCTGCGAAAACAGCGGCCCCTGCGACCCCGACCAATGTGGCGGGGCCATAGATGTTTGTGGGGTTTTCTTTGTTCCACTTGTCGAACCATTTGGGTAACATGTTACTTCTCCTGACCAACGAAGGTTTCGTAGGATCCGTAGTTTTCGTATCCGTAAGAGCCGTCGTACATTGGGGCGAAATAATGTTCCTGTGCCCAGATGAACCAATTGTCCACCACAGTTCCAGTCAGCAAAATGCCAATTCCGCCAGTGATCGGACAGAGGACTGCGAACCACCACGCCCAGCGGTGAATGCCCTCCATCGTTGCATTGAAACCCATGGTCCAGCGCCAGAACAGGGCCGCGCGTTCCGTGGCTGTCCCGCGATCATAGATCTGTTCCAATTCACGGTCGCCGCCATAGCGTGTTACCGCCAGAATGGTTGCACCATGCATCGCGAACAATAAAACAGATCCGTATAGGAACACGATCGATAATGCGTGGAATGGGTTATAGTACAGGTTGCCGTAGCGAATGGAAAACGCTGTTGTCCAATCAAGGTGTGGGAAAATTCCGTATGGCACCGCTTCGGACCAGCTGCCCATTAAAATGGGGCGGATCAGGCCAAGAACCAAGAACAACCAAATCGCAGCGGCAAAGGCCCAGGCAACATGTTTGCCCATCTTGTGCTGTTGCGCCAAGAGGTAACTGCGCAGCCACCAAGTGCAGACGGAAACCAACAGGAACAGTGAACTGATTATGTACCATCCCCCTTGGTCAAGCGGTGGCATACGCAGTCCCCATTCTGGCCCAGGAGGCTCAAGAGCCAGCCAGAAAAACTGTCTTAGAAATTCAGGGATCGACCAGCCCACCTGCGCTAGCATATTCAGGCCTACGATATTGAACCACAGCATCCCGGTGGCCAGCGATATAACACCGGTCCAACCCAGATAGACGGGCCCAATTTGTGCGTTGCCGATCAATCCGGCTAGGATCGAAAACCAAGGTTTACCGATGCGCTCGGACATCATGTTGTTTTCGTTGTCAGTCCCCATTTCTGCGGGACCGCGAACTTGAACTTGTGTCAGTATGTTTTGATATTCAATCATGGTTACATCCCCACTTGGCTCGGCCAAATTGGCAGTTCTAACCACCAATTCCACCATTCAGGCCAGCCTTTGGTCCAGACGGGGCCAGAAATTATGATACAAACTGCAGAAAAGAACACCGCATTGATCGCCAACAGAAATCCAAGACGGTGGATCCCCAAGGTGCCGATGGAATAACCGATGTAATCACGGAAAAACGTGTCTTCGTGATCGGGGCCAAGGGCCTCTTCGCCTTTTTCGGGATTTGCGGCACTCAGGATCAAGGCACCGTGTAATGCCAGTGCAAGTGTCGTTGTGAAAAACAACGTGACGGCCAACATATGTGCAGGGTTATAATGGAAATGCAGATAGGCATAACCTGTATTTGAAACCCAGTCCAAGTGGCTGAAAATGCCATATGGGAACCCATGTCCCCAAGCACCCATCAGCAAAGGCCGAAAAACGACCAAAGTTAGATATGCCAAAATCGCGAAACTAAAGGCAAATGGAACATGGTATCCCATGCCAAGTTTGCGGCAAATTTCGACTTCGCGCAGGGCCCAACTGATAAAGGCACCGGTTGCGCACATTGTTATGATCTGCCACAGCCCGCCTTCCATAAGGGGGGCCATGCCCAAACCATAACTAAGATCAGGGGGCGCAATGTTGATCAGCCAAGGGTTAAATGTCCCTTGCTGGGATGCGCCCCAGAAAATTAATATGGTTCCTAATAAGGCAAAGAATGCTGTCGTGACCCCGAAGAAACCAACGTAAAATGGTCCTACCCAGAAGTCGAACAGATCGCCGCCGATTAACGTCCCGCCTCGGACGCGATATTTTCTTTCGAAACTGAGCAATGCCATCTCTTCTCTCCATGTCGTACGAATGCCGGCAGGCTATTCGTTTTGGATGTGTTCAAGGGCTTCGGCCGATTTTATGAAAAAACCGCCCGTAGCCAATTTTGATGAGCACTGAAGTGAATGTTGGACAAAGCGCACTATTGTGCGTTTTGTGCCGCCAATTCAAACCAGTTGTAATGATCTGTGCTAAGCAGAACGAGATGAATCATCGCTGCTAGCAAAAAGAGGAATACCCCCTGAGCCACGAATACGCGGCGCGGATCAAAAACGAGCCAGATTTTATAAAACTTAGCCATTTTTTCCTCCTCAGAACCAAGGACGCCAGATAAACACTGCCAAATGGGCGACGATTGCTACTGCTGAAAATAGCCATAGTCCGCTCATATAGACTGAGTGCAGCTCTTGCGCCTGCTCGTCTGTTAATCCTGTGAATGACAGGTTTGTATTATCAGCCATAAACTTTCCTCCGGAACGTTTCGCTGACGCCGCAGTTCCCCTGGGGCCGGGTCCGGATGTTCAAGTCATCCGGGTCCTGTTCTGTCCGCCGACAGAGCAGAGCGTGATCCTCGATCCTAGTGAACCGAGAAAATGAGTGGTGTGGTGCGATCCGCTTCGGCCCACGCGCGGGCCAAAGGACCATGTAAAAACAGGGTCTGTCTGCGGAATACGTCCACGGCCCAAGCCACCGTTGTAAACGGGATGGCCAGCACGAAAATCAGGCTGAAATAGAAAATGAATTCAGCACTGCGCCGCGTTGGGCTTTTGTATTTTGTTGGGATTGCACTGATATCTGTCATTGCGTCCTCCTTTGGTTATGTCCGGGCCAACTTGGCGTCATCCAATGCGATGACGGTGTCGACCAGAACGGAATGATGCCCGCTGTCACGCGCCGATTTTTCGGCTGCATCACGCAGGGATTTTGCCGCGGAAATGCGGGTTAAAATGGGATGACGCGACACGATTTTATCCAACATCGCTTGTGCGTCAGGATCCCATGGCAATGTCGTTGCGGTTTCTGTCGGGGTTGCGGGCCCTGCATCCATGTCCGTTCCCAACGGCAGAATATGAAACAGGGCGTCGAACAATCCGTTACAAATTTCTTGGATCAAATAGGTGGCGCCTGCATAGCCCATCATGGGTGTTCCAGTCGCACGCCGAATGGCAGCGCCAGGGAAGGATGCAGGGATGAACGATGGTCTGGGTCCATGGCCACCCGACTGTTCCGCCATATAAATTTTTTCATTGATTGATCCAAACACGATCAGGGGTCGCGTTTGTTCCATCAGATTGCGAATTTCCATCGCGTTAGTTTTTGTTCCCGCCGTGCGCGCCACAGCAAAGGCGCAGGGCAGACCCATTTCCGTTTCCAGAAAATACCGGATCCCACGGGCATAGGTTTCATTCGCCACGATTGCGAAATTGGACGTGGTAAAGAAATCCTGCGTCACCGACCGCCATAAATCCCAGACGGGCTTTAGGGTCGAATGTTTTTCCGTTTCGATGAAATCGGTCGGATCCAGTCCCAGCAATTCGCCAAGGGTCGTCAAAAACTTGGTCGTACTTTCCATCCCGATCGGGGCTTGCAAATATGGCTTGCCCAGTACTTCGCACAGGCCACGCCCAAATTCGCGGTACATGCAGATATTGACATCTGCATTCACCAGATGGCGCATTTCGGCAACATGGGCACCTAGGGGCATGACCATGTTGACCTCGGCGCCGATACCTTCGACCAGACGGCGAATTTCGGCCAAATCGCTGGGCATGTTAAACGTGCCATACATTGGCCCCAGAATATTGACGCGTGGTTTTGCGCCCTCGTCGCGCTTTGCCTCGGGGGGCATGCGGCCTTTGGTCATGCCAAATTCGGTAAACAGCCATGTCATCGCGCGATCAGCGGCTTGCCATTGATCTTCGTCGATGGTGCGGGGCAGGAACCGTTGGATATTGGTGCCTTGGGGCGTTACGCCGCCGCCAATCATTTCGGCAATTGATCCGGTGACAACAACTGCGGGCAGCGCTGGGTCCAATGTGCCCCATGCGCGTTTCATCGCGCCCTCGGTTCCGTCGCGGCCCAATTCTTCTTCGCCCAAACCGGTGACAACGATGGGCAATTCATGGGGCGGCAGCGCGTCGGTGTAATGCAAAACAGAAGTGACCGGCAGGTTTTCACATCCGACAGGTCCGTCTATGACGACCTGAATGCCTTTGGTCGCGCAGAATGCATAAACTGCGCCCCAATATCCTCCGGCTCTGTCGTGGTCATAGACTAACATTTCTAAATCATCTCCTGCGCTTTGGCGGCGCGTGCGGCTTTGTCCAATTTTTTCTGATGTGTGGCACGGAACTGCAGTTGCAGGTTTGGTTTGCCTTCCCACACGCCGGCGGTGTCACCCGTGCCAACACCGGTGAAAAAGCTGTGCATTTTCGACATACGGTCAGAATTAGCCATGGCTGAATTCACAACTGTCGTTAAGCTGCCAGCGCCTGCAGGGCCCATCAAGGGACGTGCGGAAATCAGGTTGGTGAAATACAGACCCGGCGTTTGGTTTTCCTTGGCCTTTTGCACAACGGGCGTTGTTCCAATTGCCAAATCCGGTTCGAAATGGTCCAACGCGGCCAGGTCATCCTCTAGCGATGCGCGGAATTTGACGGCGACGCCCTTTGCGGTCAACCACTCATAATCTGCTTGGGATTGCGGCGTTTTGGGGCAGGCGGTGCCGACATAGGGCACGTCTGCGCCGCTTTCGATCAACAGGCGCGCGACCAGCAGTTCTGATCCTTCGTATCCGGAGAGGGTAATGCGGCCGTTGATTTTGTTCTGGGCCAAGGCCCCTTGGATCGCGGGGACAAAGGCATTTTTCGCTGCATCCACCTGTGCCTGTGGCAGGCAGAATACATCGCCCACGCTGTCATACCATGCGGCTGTGCCCTCGGCACCCACTGGGGCGCTACCAATGATCGGACGACCCGCAGATTCAAAAACGCGCGTGGTTGCTGTATAAAATGGATGTACGGCGGCAACAGCGGCACAATCGAGCGCGGCATATAATTCACGCCATTCACGGGTGGGCACGGTTGGTCCAGCCTCTAGCCCCAGTGGACCCAACATCGCGCCCAGCATAACGGGATCGGCGGGGAACATTTCGCCCAGCAGCGCCAATGCGGGTTTGCCAGAGCGTGGGCGATTGGGGGCTTTGACCGGGCCTGATTTAGCTTCGTCCATGGCGTATTTCAGCATGGCAGATGCCAGTACATCCTTGGCCTCGGCATGGGTGGGAACGCCAAATCCGGGCACATCGATGCCGATTATGCGGACGCCATTGATTTCCTTGGGCAGCAGTTGCAATGGCACGCCGCTGGCGGATGGAACGCATAGATTGGTGATGACAATCGCGTCATAGGCATCAGGATCGGCCAGATCATGGGCGGCGGCGACGATATCTTCGAACAGTTGGCCCGTGACCAGGGTTTCTGAATCAAACGGTACATATCCAACGGACCGGCGCGCGCCATAGAAATGGCTGACGAAACTTAGCCCATAAACACAGCAGGCGGATCCCGATAAAACGGTGGCCACACGGCGCATCCGCAGGCCGACGCGCAGCGATCCAAAGGCAGGGCACATGGATTGCGGTTTGTCATGGGGTCCCTGCGGATAGTCGCGGGCAAACTGTTCCAACATTTCGCTGTTGTTCGCCTGTGTGCCGCTGGTCTTGCGCAGATCAACAGATCCGCAGCCGCCACTCAGCGCTGGTGTTGGCGATGTGTCAGCCACGGGTTCAGGGGCGATGATTGGAACATCTGCCGCGTTGTCATATGTGATTTCGCGCCCCATTCCTAAACCTCGTCGTATATGATTTCTAGGGATGGCTTGGGCGCGGATCTGGATCCACGCATATCTGCATCCGTGGCTGGGACCAAGACAAAGTCACCGCCGGTATCTTTGCTGTCGAACAGGTCAAGCAATCCATCTTGTTCCAATGGCGCAGGGCGAATTGGGGGTGCGGTCATGACCTCGCCTGCCAGTTCTTGGAACAATGCGCCCCACTGGCTTTCCATTGTGCCTACGATTTGATAATTCGCTGATTTTTTGCGCAGATCGTCGTTTTGGGGAATGGATGCCAGGATTGGAACATTCGTTGCCTTGGCAAAGGCGGCGGCTTCGCCGGATCCGTCATCTTTGTTAATGACAAGTCCTGCAACACCGACATTGCCGCCAAGTTTGCGGAAATATTCAACGGCCGAGCATACATTATTGGCCACATAAAGCGATTGCAGATCATTTGACGCGACAAGAATGACTTTCTGCGCCATATCGCGGGCGATGGGCAGACCAAAACCACCACAGACCACGTCGCCCAAGAAATCCAGCAGGACATAGTCGAAATCCCAATCATGGAACCCTAGTTTTTCCAGCAATTCAAACCCGTGAATGATGCCACGTCCGCCGCAACCGCGGCCGACCTCGGGTCCGCCCAGTTCCATCGCGAAAACACCGCCGCGTTTGAAACAGACATCGCCAATTTCCACCTGTTCGCCCGCCAATTTTTTGCGGGTCGATGTTTCGATGATTGTTGGGCAGGCTTTGCCGCCAAACAGCAATGATGTGGTGTCAGATTTCGGATCACAGCCGATCAACAACACGCGTTTGCCCATTTCGGCCAGCATGTGCGATAGGTTTGCAAGCGTAAAGGATTTGCCAATCCCCCCTTTGCCATAAATCGCAATGATTTGCGTTTTGCTGGTAGGTTCGGATTGTTCTGCGATAACATCGGCAAGGTCTGTGTTTGCCTCATCACGCAAGCGATCGGAATAGCTGGTCAGGTTTGGTACATCATCTTTCATGCGACTTCTTTCCAGTCTAGGGCCATTTTCAGGCAGGATTTATCCGTGAATGCAGTTTCATAGGCATGCGCCGCTTGGGCGGCTTGTGCGCGGTGGGTGATCAGGCCTTCAAGCGATAATGCGCCCGAGGTGACCAAGGCGTGGGTCGCTTTCAGATCAGCTTGGGTCCATTCTGCGGCGATGCGTACGCGCGCCTCTTTCATAAAGGCTGGGGCGAAATTGAATCCGATGCGGTTTGGATAAAATCCAGCCAACACCAATTCGCCCCCCTTGGACAAACGCGCGATCAGTTGATCGACGATATCAGCCTGCCCAGTAGCATCATAAATATGTTTATAGGACGCATTGCCATCATCATTGGGGTGGATCACAGGATAGGCCTCCTGCGCGCCATTGCGACGGGTTTCATCGATTTCCCAAACGGTTGGGGGCGGGCCGCCTGCTGCAATAGTTAATCGCGCCAGTAGCCGACCCACCACGCCATGGCCAACGATCAAATCGGGCAGGCCCGTGTTGACGCCCGCCAACGCATGACGTGCCGTCGCGGCCAAGGCATAAAGCGCGCCAATTTCCCCAGTGCCCCCGTCCAATTTTAACACACGTTCATGCGACGTAATCAAATAGCGCGACGCCGCGCCAAACAGGCCAAAGGCATCTTGGTAGCAATTTGCACCCGGAACAAACACGCGGTCACCCACGCAATACGGGGTGATTCCACGGGTTTCAACAATTTCGCCCATGGCCTCATACCCTGGGATCAGGGGATACCCCATGCCAGGAAAGGGCGGCATAGTGCCAGACCAAAACAGATTTTCAGTACCGGTTGAAATTGCGGAATAATCAACGCGGACAACGACCTCGCCTTTCTGCGGGTCATTCAGTTTTGCGCGTGACAAAGACAGGGTTTTTGCGCCCGTTAACACTATGGCGTGCGTGTCCATGTGGACCCCCTTTCTTCCTCCGGCTGTTATTTTTTACTTAGTGTCAGTTTAACCTTACATACAAAACTGTCAATTTATTTTGACACAAAGGAGAAATTATTTTTTACGCGCCGTGATGGTCGAGGTCACAAATGGTCTGTTTCCACGTTTGAATTTTATGTCTGAAAATCCAAGATCTTTCATTATTTCAATGATTTCGCCAGATGAACGCGTCTTGCCGGTTTGCATTGCCAGCGTATAGATTGCGAAATACACGTCCCCTGCAGGGGTTGGGGATGGATGGCCAAGCATTGGTTCGGAAACAATGATATGCCCGTCTTTTGGTAGCGAAGTGTAAATTTTTCCTAACAGATTCTGAACCGTGGCATCATTATGATCATATAAAACACGGATGACGGAAATAACGTCAAATCCAGTTGGTAATGGATCCGTTTTGAAGGATCCAACATGGCGTTCGAACGATTCTTCTGGCGAAAGTTTGGGCACAATATCGAATACGGCACGATCAAGATGCGGAAACTTTTGCGCAACATGGCCGATAAATGCGCCGGATCCACCACCGACATCAAGCCATGATTTGGCGGGGCCAATGTTTAGGCCGTCCAACGTATCATGTGCGACCAGACTTTGTGTATCGGTCATTAACTGGGAATAGCGTTTTGCCTCGACTGCATCTAAATCGTTTCCTTGGCCAAATACATAGGGCCAGAATGCTGCAAGCGCCGGATCCGTAGGCCCACGAAAAAAATCCTGAGCCTGTGTGAGGTCGCGGTATAAAATTTCGTGATGATCGACCAATTGCGCCAGCCCCGGTACAGCTGCGAAAACTGCGCCTTTCCGGCTAAGCCGAACGCGGGATTTTCGAATTTTCAGTAACCCCAAAGCAACACCAGCGCGACACAGAATTTTCATGCGATCCTGGGGCACATCGCACAGATCCGACAATTCGTTCAGGTCAGCGCTTTGTTTGGAAAGGTGTTCAATTATGTTCAATCGAACAAGCGCCATCAGCACTTGGGAATTGATAAACCCCATCATGATATCGAACACGGCCTCGCCGTCGCGACGGGCAAACCGATTGATAATCGGCAGGCGCGATACCCTGTTTTGCAACGCAGGGTTTGCAATCAGGTCGAACACATATCGATCCCACCGATCCCTTAGGCTGGGTTTGCGGCGTGGATATGTTGCGATATCTTTCACCCTACGCGCGTTGAACGATTTCGGCGGATGGCATAATACTATCGGCCTGCATACGCACCATTTTCGCCAGCGCCTGTTCGCCTGGGCAGGCGGGAATCGACGCGATGGCGCAGGCCAAGATGTCGTTTAGTTTTTCCATCGCACCTTTCACTCCCAGTCGTGCCACGGCATTGGGACGGTTGTTTAATGCGTCTTGGCCAATCGGCTTGCCCAATTCATCCGTGGTGCATAGTACATCGCGGAGATCATCGGCGACCTGAAACGCCTCTCCGATATAGGCGCCTAAATCCGTCCAGTCTTGTGCATTTTGTCCGGCAGAAATTGCGCCCATTTGTGTGGCTGCGATGAACAGCGCGCCCGTCTTGGATCGATGATACGCGCCCAGGTCGATGTCTGTTTCGCTTTCCCATGCTTGTCCCGCACAGATGCCATTTGGTGTTCCGGCATACCGCGCAAGGCAGCCAATCAGCTGGCCCGCACGTTCGGGTGACGACGTGCAACGGTTCGCGATATGTTCAAATGCCTTAATGATCAAACTATCACCAGTCAAAACGGCAATGGGTTCTGAAAACGCTTTGTGAACCGTCGGCTTGCCGCGTCGCATATCGGAATTGTCAAAGCATGGCAGGTCATCATGGACCAAGCTGGCGCAATGGACCAATTCCAATGCGCAAGCGGCCGCATCTGTCAGCTGGGGCTGGTCGTCACCGCAGGCCATAGCGATTGAGACTAAAATCGTTGGTCGAATGCGCGCGCCACCTGGAAAAACCGCATATTCCATCGCTTGGGCCAATTTGTTGGGCATTGCCGACTGTCTACCAAAGTGGACAGATTTCGCGATTTCCGTCTGTATTCGTGTGTGAATACCCATTTTAACCCTCGATTCATTAAAAACTTCGCGGAAGATGTAAATAAAACTGGACATAAAACACGTTTCTGTCAAATATTTAATTTATGAACATTTCTGTATTACGATACAAACAGGGCAAAGATGTCGTCATTGTCGGCGCTGGCATGGCAGGTTTGGCTGCCGCGCTTGAGTTGTCACATCTTGGGTGTCGTGTGCATGTGATCGAGCAGGCCGACAAGCCGGGCGGCAAGGTGCGACAGGTTCCGTCGGTGTCTGGGCCGGTGGATATTGGCCCCACGGTTTTAACAATGATCCATGTATTTCGGGAATTGTTTCAGGCTGTTGGCGAAAACCTAGATGATCATATCGAATTAATCCGCCAAAAGTTGTTGGTGCGCCATTGGTGGACGGATGGAACATCGCTTGATTTATTTGATTGCCACGACTCGAACCTAGATGCCATCCAAGAGGCGTTTGGCGCCAGATCCAGACGGGAATATGCAACCTTTCAACGCGCAAGCGCTGATTTATTTGATGCCTTTGATCGACCGATGATGCAAAATCCCGATCCATCATTTGGTGCCATGAACCGTGTCGTTTTGCAAAACCCATCTTTGATTTCAAAGATAAGACCCCATCAAACCTTGGCGACATATTTGTCCGCCCAATTTTCCAACCCGAAACTGGCACAATTGTTTGGACGATACGCAACATATGTTGGGGGTTCGCCGTTGAATACGCCAGCGATGCTAAGTTTGATTTGGCAAGCCGAGGTGCGGGGCGTTTGGGCGATCAAGGGGGGCATGGGAAAGCTGGCAGGCGCGCTTGAACATCTCGCGATCGGTCGCGGGGCAAAGTTCAGCTATAAAACGCGTGTCGAAAAAATAGACATCAAAGACGACCAAGCCCGCGGTGTATTTTTGGAAAATGGGGAATATATCGCAGCCAATTTTGTTGTTTTTAATGGCGATACTCGGGCGTTGGCCATGGGCCATCTTGGACCCGATGCCCGCGCTGCGATAACCACGTCACAAGGCGAAGCGGACAGATCATTATCGGCCTATGTCTGGGGATTTGCGGGGAAATATTCCGGTCCCGATTTGATCCACCATAACGTATTCTTTGCCGATCGGTCGAATTCGGAATTTGATGATATCAAGCGAGGTATTTTTCCAACAGATCCGACAATTTACATCTGTGCGCAGGACCGTGGGAAAAACATGTCCTATCCTGAAAAAGAACGGTTTGAAATGATTGTGAATGCCGCTCCAGCATCGCAGTTGGCCCCCAATCAAGAGGATTTTACAACATGCAACGAACAGGTCCTGAAACGCTTGGCGCAGTTTGGCGTAACGTTCGAAACACACTTGGAACATCGGAATTTGACGACACCGACCCAATTCGCAGCACGTTTTCCCGGCTCGGACGGGTCGCTTTACGGGCCCAGCCCGTCGGGGATGTTGGCAGCGCTCAAGAAACCGAAAACACAGTCGCGCACAGCGGGCCTGTATCTGGTGGGGGGCGGGGTCCATCCGGGGGCAGGGGTTCCCATGGTCACGCTTTGCGCAAGGCAAGCGGTCGCCAAGATAACCAACGCCCCAATTTCAACATTGACGTCCCACCAAATGGCTACGCCTGGTGGTATATCGACGGCATAGATCCTGTTTCGGGCCGTGCAATTTCGATCATTGCGTTTATTGGGTCTGTTTTTTCCCCATGGTACCGATGGTCTGGACGTAAATCACCACAAAACCATGTTTGTTTGAATGTGGCGACCTATGGTCCTGGGGGGCGGTTTACGATGACCGACCGCGGGACCAGTGCGCTGCATCAGACGACAGATACGCTAACGCTTTGGCCATCGTCGGTTCATTGGGATGACGAACGACAGGAATTGCGTATCGACATAAATGAAATCAGCAGCTTACCACTGGTGTCGCGGATCAAAGGAAAGGTTGTAATCCGCCCCAAGGGGGTGACAGATGTTGAATTGGCGCTGACCCCAAGCGGGACCCATGTTTGGCGACCCTTTGCCCCAAACAGCGATATATTTGTTGATTTGGATCGACCGGGTTGGCAATGGCAGGGGCATGGATATTTTGATGCGAATTTCGGCACCCGCGCATTAGAGCAAGATTTCGATTATTGGACATGGGGGCGGTTTCCGGTCGCATCAGGGACCAAGTGTTTTTATGATCTGACATATCGCGATGGGACGTCTGCGGCCTATGCTGTGGATTGTGACCCAGACGGGCAGGTGCGCCTGTCCGCATGTGCGCCAGATGCTGTGAAATTTTCCCGCAGTGGCTGGTGGGTCAAACGCGAAACACGTTGCGATGCAGGTGCCAAGCCCAAGCAAATCCAAAGCTTGCTAAATGCGCCATTCTATAGTCGTGCCGAGGTCGAAACAACGTTACAGGGCCACAAAAGCCGCGGCGTGTTCGAAGCGTTGGATTTAACGCGGTTTCGCAACCCGCTGATTTTGGCAATGTTGGCCGTGCGCGTGCCACGCCGCGCATCATGGCCAGCTAAACCTGACTAGTTATTTGGCTTGGTCTGGATTGCGTTTAATCAAACTGGCATTTAGCGCACCGGCTATGCTGACCCATAATACATATGGCAACATTACACAGCCTGCGACCCAGTCCACGGACCACATTGCGGCGGTCATGGCTGCGACACTGCACCAAAGGGCGATTAGCACAATCAGGCCTGCCTTCATACGTTGCAAGCCGAAAAATACCGGTGTCCAAAGCGTGTTAAATGCAATTTGCATGGCCCAAAGCGCCAACGCAATTTGTCCGCCGTCATGCGTTGCAACACGTGCGCCCGCATAGGCCATCTGCACATAGAGTGTTGTCCAGACAACTGGGAACATCCAGTTTGGCGGCGTCCATGTGGGTTTGTCCAGCTGCGCATACCACGCCCCTGTTGGGAACAACGCCCCTGTTGCGCCGGCACCAAAGCTAGCGATCAATAAAATGAAGAATATTGTCCAATCCATAAGGATGACTTAAGCAGTTTTCAAGATTCTGCAAGGGGGCGTCACGTGGTAATGTCCTGCGCCTTGAGTTCCAGCATGATATCGCAGAACCGATCACTCCATGCTTTGGGTTGTGGTGTATGGTCTGCTGCGGCATTTACCAAAAATTCGGTTTCGGGCAATGCAGGGGCAAATCGCATTGCGCAGCTTGGCCCGATAACGCTTTGCCCGGTAAAAACAGCAGATTTTGCAAGCAGGATACCTTTGGTGAAACGTGTGGTGCGCGCGCGTTTTGTCACGCTGTCATAGCTGTTTTGCGATATCGCGTCACCGATTGCGGCATAAATGAAACGCGCGGCAAATATTGCCAAGCGGACCCGCACGGGCAGGTGGGCAATGCCAGAATTGGATCGAATGTATAATCGATCAGCATCGCGCAGCAGTCGGCGGGCCATATGACGGATGACTTGCCGTGGCTGTGGGTTGTCCAGAAACTCTTCTGGATCTAGGCCATTCTCGTGAAACCAGTTTTGCGGAATATATAAACGGCGCTCTAATGCGTCTTCGCCGATATCGCGGGCAATGTTGGTCAGCTGCATTGCCACGCCTAAGTCGCAGGCGCGGGCCAATGTATCACGATCGCGCACATCCATGATCCGACACATCATCACGCCCACGGCCGATGCCACACGTGCGCTGTACGCATACAGGTCGTTCAAACTGTCATAGCGATGCCCCATT
>CBFHVU010000008.1:0-27513 GCA_965659465.1 uncultured Paracoccaceae bacterium
CGCGATGAAACAGTGATGCCGGTGCGCAAAAAATGTTGGGCCAGCTGGGTCTATACCGAACGCGCTGACAAAGTCGCCGACCGCATTGATCTGACATATTGGATGAACTCGCTTCAGCCGATTCCTATGGATGATCCGATGTTTGTGACCCTAAACACCACCCACCCGATCAAACAGGAATTGATCTATGATCAAGTGACCCTGCGCCACCCCGTCTATGACCTAGAGGCGCTGGATGGTCAGACCGCGGTTGCCGCATTGAACGGACAAAACAATACTTGGTTCTGTGGCGCATGGATGAAAAACGGGTTCCACGAAGATGGCCTGTCCAGCGGTCTGGACGTGGCCGCGGGCATCATGGCGCGTGAATCATTGGCAACCGCGGCCGAATGATCGCCCCCGTTGAACATATCCGCGCCACAACGTGGCATGGGCGCAAGGGCGCGTTGAAAAACGCGTTCCGCTATAGCGTTGATTATGTTTTGCTGGACGCTGAACGCGATGGACCTGCACCTTGGTTGTTTTCACGTAAATCGGGCCTGTTTTGCGGGTTGCTGGATCGTGACCATGGCGGACCACAAAAACGTGGTATTGGGGCACCTTGGGTGCGCCAAGTGATCCGCGATCGCGGTTTGGATTTGGATGGCCCAATTCTGTTGCTGGCCCAGCCACGCATTTGGGGGCATGTGTTTAACCCTGTCAGTTTTTGGCTGCTGCACAACCGCGACAACGAATTATGCGCCGTGATTGCCGAGGTCAACAACACCTTTGGCGATCGTCATTCGTACCTGTGTTATCATCCCGATCTGCGTCCCATTGCACGAACGGATCGGATGCATGCCGAGAAAATTTTCCATGTGTCACCCTTTCAACCTGTTGAGGGGCGGTATGAATTTCGGTTTGATATTCAGCCAGACAAAGTGTTCGTCTGGATCGATTTGGACCATCCGGGCGGTGGGCTGATGGCCAATCTGGTTGGATCACGGCGTGTTATGCGCACGCGCGATGTGCTGTGGTCCATGCTGCGCCGTCCCTTTGGATCGCGGCGGGTGTTGGGATTAATTTATTTTCAGGCGTTCAAGCTGAAATTCAAGGGCGCAAAGTATCGCGACCGCAGCACGCCGCCCAAAGCCGAGGTGTCATAGTTATGACCGGCCGCCCCCCTATGTGGCGATTTGTCATTTTGGGTATGATGCTGGGCATGGCGGGTTTGCCGATATATTTGCATGCCCCGAAATTTTATTCCGATACCTATTCTCTATCGCTGACATCGCTGGGCTTGGTGTTGTTTGCCTTGCGTGGTCTAGATGTGATCCAAGATCCGATTTTGGGGATGATCGCGGCGCGCACTGTACGTTTTGGGGCAGCACCGCTATGGATTGCGGTCGTCATCATGGGGTTGGGAATGCTGGCGCTGTTTTCACCTGTCATATTTTTGCCGCCGCTGGTTTGGTTTTGTCTGTCTTTGGCGGCGGTGTTTTCGGGCTTCAGCTTTCTGTATATCCGCGTTTATGCGTTGGGGTTGCAATACTATAGCGACCACGCATCAATGATGCGTCTGTCCCAAATGCGCGAAGGCGGCAATTTGTTGGGCGTCTGTCTGGCTGCCATGGCCCCAACTGTATTGCTGCCCGTTACACCGATACCGTTTTTCGGATTTGCCGTGGGCTTTGTCGTGGTCTGTGTGATTGCTGTTGCGGGTGTTTCCGGCGTGTCCGGGGCGAAGGCATCTGCTGGCATAATTACGCCACCGACGATAGATCCCAGACCGATTTTGCAAGATCATAGTTTGCGCCAGTTGTTGATACTGGGGGGGATCAACGCCTTGCCAGTGGCCGTCACATCAACGCTGTTTTTGTTTTTTGTCGAGTACCGATTGGGGGCAGGGCAATTGGCCGGACTGCTGCTGATCGGTTTTTTCCTGTCCGCTGCGGTATCGGCGCCGGTTTGGTCCGCATTGGCCCGCCGATTTGATGCGTTTTCCGTTCTAATGGGGGCGATGGTGTTATCTGTTGTTTGTTTTGTGGGCGCCTATACATTGACGACGGGTGACAGCGGATATTTTGCGCTGATCTGTGTATTGTCTGGGGCCACGCTGGGGGCCGACATGGTGATTTTGCCGGCTGTGTTTTCTGTGCAACTTGGGCAGACCCGCGATGCGTCGCAGGATGTGGCTTTTGGGCTGTGGACCTTTGTGTCGAAACTCAGCCTTGCGATTGCGGCGATTACGGTGCTGCCTGCGGTCGCCCTGTTTGGTTTTGATCCAAATGCCACCCCATCCGTACAAGGATTATATGCGTTGTCGTTCGCCTATGCGTTGGTGCCCTGCCTGTTGAAGTTGGCAGCACTGGCCATGGTTTGGCACATCAAAAGGAGTAAGGGCGTTGCATAACGTATCAGGTAAAACATACTGGATCGTTGGCGCGAGTGAGGGATTGGGTCAGGATCTAGCACGCCAAATGGTCGCCAAAGGCGCGCGGGTCATTCTGTCTGCGCGCAATCAGGCCCGACTGGATGAACTTGCCGTTGACTTGGGGGCTCAGGCCCGTGCGGTTGCGATGGATATCGCAGATCCCCAGTCCGTGGCGCAGGCATGGGCGCAGATCGGACAGATAGACGGGTTGGTGTTTCTGGCCGCAGTGTATTGGCCGCAGCGGGCGCAGGATTGGAATGCACAACAGGTTGTCGATATGCTGGATATCAACCTAACGGGTGCCGCGCGTGTCTTGGGGCATGTCGTGCCAGATATGGTCGCGCGCGATGCGGGGCATATCGTTTTGACGTCCAGTCTGTCAGGGTTTCGCGGATTGCCCGGTGCCGTGGGCTATGGCGCGTCCAAGGCCGGCATCATGAGCCTGGCAGAATCCATGCACTATGACCTGCGCAAAACTGGTGTTCGGGTACAGGTTGTCAATCCGGGTTTCATCAAGACCCGTCTGACAGATAAAAACGAATTCAAAATGCCGTTTATTATGACCCCAGATCAGGCCGCGCGCCAAACGTTGGATCACATGGAAACGACACGGTTTAAGGCGTCGTTTCCACGCATGTTCAGTTGGGTATTTCGCGCCAGCCAGTTTTTTCCTGACTGGCTGTATTACCGTATGTTTTAGGAATTCATTGACGTATAGACACCGGATACAAGGGTCTCTAAATCTTGGATTTGGTCCTCGATCCCAACTTTCACATTGCCCATCCGGTTGCTCATATCGCGGGTGGCCGCACTTTGTTGATGAACAGCGGTTGCGATTTTGTCGGATGCTGACAACACATGTTGGAAACTTTCTTGTACGCTTTCGATGGTGCGACGCAGCCCTGAAACGGCGCGTTGAATTTCTTCGACCTTGTTTGCCACGTCTTTGGCACCTGCCTCTGTGCCTTCGGCCAGCTGGCGGACCTCATCTGCGACGACTGCGAGCCTTTGCCAGCCTCGCCCGCGCGCGCGGCTTCGATAGCGGCGTTTACGGCCAACAGTTTGGTTTTGTCGGCGATTTCTGTGATGATCGACAAAAATGAACCGATCTCTTCGGATGCGGTGGTCACGGCGCGCATGGAATCTGCTGCTGAATCCGCCCGATCAGACGCATCGCGTGCAAAGGTTGATGTTTCATCCACGTTCTGCGTGATATTGGAAATTGACGCATCCATCTGATCGACGCCTGATGCGATGGATTGAACCTCGCCCGCCAATTGCTGCATGCGGCTGGCGAATTCGTCAGAGTGGTTCAACACGTCTTGTCCGGCTGTGCGTTTTCCGTCTTGCAAAACATCGTAATACACTTTGATGCCGACAGACAGGTCTTGGAAAATAATGTCGATAATTTCCTTTAAGACCTGTTGTGTTGCATCAGACCGTCTGAACATTTTGCGCCGCATGCGCACCATTAACGCTTCCATCAAGAAACCGTAACCACGCACAAAGAAATGTGGCGGCAGGCTGACATTGGCGTGCGCAGCACCAATCCGGCCCAGACGTTCATAGTAGCTGCTGTTAAAGCCATTGGTAAAGGTTGCTTCCCAATGATCGCGCTGCATTTGTTTCAGCCGCTGGGTATTGCAGCCAACCATGAATGAGGACAATTCGTCATCGTCATGGACCATTTTGTAGAATTGATCCAAAGCATCATCAATGACCGATTCGACCATTTCCCATGTCCCAATCGGACGTTTTGAAAAAAACATATGTCACCTTTGCACAGTTAAGAACGTTTCATCTCCTAACGTTCAAGAACTATGCAAATTTAGACGTGACTATCCTAATGGTTTGAATGGCTATACTGAATCATGCGGTTTTGTCGACGATTTCCATATGCTGGGCAATGTTGTCGATTTTTGCCAACCAAGAGGCCACCAATTTTGGATCGCTTGGCGCGGCATGAACACCCGCGGGGATTTCACCGGCCAAGACCGATTGGATCGCAAAGGACACGGGGAATGATACCAAACGCGCCATGGCGGTTGATGTGTCGTCGCCCCATGCGTCCATGACCCATGTTTTATCCCAAACGGTCTGGCCATCGCGTTCAGCCTTTAGGCCCACACATAACACCACACGGTCAGGTTCGCCTGCGTCATAGGCGTTTTCGGCCCAGAACTGGTCTGACATTTCTTTTAGGCGGGCTTCGCCTGTGGGGCCAGATAGGGTTTCGATTTCGCGAAATACACCGTCCCAAGCCTGCGCCCATCCGTTCAGGCGCAATGTGCCGCGCACAAATTCTTTCACGCGCCAGCTAGGGTCGAAATGATATTGCGACATAAACGGGATGCTATCGCGGTTTGGATAGACCTCGAAACTTTCGGACGATGGCAGGGGGGCATCATAGGACGAAATGGCATCCCAAGGCCGCGCAACATCCAATGTTTCAAAATTGCGGATGGATTTTGACGGGGATTTCAGCGCCCGCAACACACCCAGCGGCGACCAGCTGAATTTATAGCGGAACGGATTTGGGATTTTGGGGATACCGCCGCAATAGGAAATAAATGTCAGGTCATTGTTCGCGTCACAGGCGTCAGACGCGCGATATTGTTCGACCAGATCATGGGCCATCAAATGGTCAATGCCAGGGTCCAGACCCACTTCGTTCACCAATGCAACACCCGCATCGCGGGCGGCCTGATCCAATGCGCGCATTTCTGGCGCGATATAGGATGAACTGACGAAATGTGCGCCCTTGGAAATGGCCAATTCTGCCAAACCCACGTGTTGATCGCCTGGTAACATGGATACAACCACATCACCTGCCTGCAAAACATTAGCCAAGGCCGCCTTGTCAAAGGCTAAGATGTTTTGCGTCAGATCGCCAACGGCCGCCTGCGCTTTGTCAGTGGTGCGGTTCCAAACGTGGACATCATAGTTTTGTTCAATCAAACGGCGTAGGCCGGGAATGGCGGACAGGCCTGTGCCGCACCAATGGATGGTCATTTTGATACCTCGTTTACATGTGTGTCGAATGTTGATTTGGCCCCTGTCCAAACCGGATTTTCATCGATTTTGGGCAGGTTTTGCAATGTTGGCAACAGCTGTGCTGCATAGTCTTGCGAACTTTCTAGCGGTAACAGGGATGGCAGGTTGTCAATGGCCATGACATCCAAAACAGGATCTGTCGCCACACGATTGACCGGCGCGGCCCATGTGGTGGCGCGGTCATAGACGGGAATGGGGTTATAATCACTGTCGGGGTCACAGGCGATGTCCCCGATCGCGGTTAATTTGCGCGGCGCGTTCACGGCATCGCGCGGCACAAAAACAGGTGTGCCGGGTCGGGCCAATATACAGTTGAAAAACAAATCATGGTCCAGAATTTCGGGAAACGGTTCGCCGCTGGCGGTTTCGGCCACATCCCATTTTGTAACAGCGATCCCCATGGCTTGGCACAGATCGGCGGCGCCTGTGCCCACGCGACCCAACGCACCAATCACAATGGCTGTGGGGCGCTGGGTGGTCACTGCATCCAGTGATTGTGACAGATCATCCAGCAACAGCGTTTTGTTGGCATAGGCCGCAACCGGCCCGCAGGGCGCGGTGCCGCGTTGCTGGGCAATCCATGCCATCAGCGTAACGGCTGCACCTGCAAAGCCTGCCCAATATCCAAATGCCGCAACACGCCTGCCCGTATTATCCAGCAGATATTCCAGATCATATAGGGTGCCACCGCCGGCCTTGAACCGCTGTAACAGGATTTGGCCAGAATACTGACCCTTATACGCATGGCCAAACATGATGTGGCGGTGGGTCAAGGGGGTGCCATCCTCGGGCAGTTCCTTAAGCCCGAAAATAATGGCGTCCGCTGGCGCGCTGGGCCATGAATTTTCGGTGACAATTTCGCAGCCCACGGCGTCGTATTCGTCGATGGGAATGATGCGGTTTTTGCTGTCTTCAACGCTGACACGCAGGCCCGTGTTGATCAGGGTTTTGGCACCCTGTGGGGTCAGGCCAACGCGGTCTTCGTTTGCGCGTTGTTCGGCGCGAACCCATAGGTGTGTTTGTGTGGTGTTCTGTGTCATGTGATGGTGTGATCCTGTCAGGTTCCCAAGGTTGGCCCGATTAATAATAGGTCCGTTTGTCCAAACGCTCTAGCATTTCCAAATGCGGTACCGAATTGAATTGTTTGACGTGGAATTCCCCGTGCAAATAATGCAGCTGGGTGATGCCGGTGTTCACGCCCTCTAGCAGGAATTTCACCAGCGGCAAACGCCCGACACCCAATGCCTGCGCCAGTGCCATCGCAACAATGCCACCCGATGTCACAGCCAACACATTTTGACCCGAATGGCGCAGATCATTTAACAATGCGCGCACACGGGTTTCATAGTTGTTCCATGTCTCTGGGGGGGATTGAATTTCGCCCTGTTCCCATTTTTCAAAGGTGGTGTGGAAATGGTCGATAAATCCCGTCCCCTCGGTTGGTGGGGACATGTTGAATTGTTGTTCCATGCAGGCCACCAAATTGTGGTACTGAATTTCATTCAAACGCGCATCGCGCTGCGCCGCTGGCGCGCGTTTTACGTTTAACAATTCCAGCGTGTCAATTTGGCGTGTCAATGTGCCCGAAAACACCGCATCAAAGGACATTTCATTATCATCCCACAACTGCCCCAGCCATTTTGCCTGTTGCCGCCCCAGATCGGATAGGCGGTCATAGTCTTCCTCGGTTGTGGCGTTGGAATTGGCTTGACCGTGGCGAACGAACGTTATGACAGACATGGGACCTCGTGCTGATTGTTGGCGCGACCATTTCAGAAAACAGGTGCATTGACAAGGTGCGCGAACGGGTGCGCGATCAATATCCTGCTGTGCGGTTCACCAGATGCAAAAACGGCAATCCAGACTGTCCGCGGCGGATGTTTTCAACGATCACTTGGGCGGCTGTGTGGGGCCGTGTTTCTGACGCTTTGTGCGGAACCACCGTAACATTCGGGTGTGCCCAGTAGGGATCATCGGCGGGCAGGGGTTCTACGCGGAACACGTCTAATGTGGCATGGCCCACCTGCCCACTGTCCAAGGCGGCCAGCAATGCGGCATCGTCAATCAATGGCCCACGCCCCGGATTAATGATGCAGGCCCCCCGCGCCAAACACGACAGGGTGTCAGCGTTCAACGTGTTTTCCGTCTGCGGTGTGGCGGGCAACAGTAATATGACGATTTCCGCCCCGCGCAGCGCATCTGCCAACTGGTCTGATCCGTGATAGCATGTGACGCCATCGATGGCTTTGGGGGAATTTGACCAACCGGACACAGTGAAGCCCAAACCCACCAATGTCTTGGCACAGGCCGCGCCCAGTGCGCCCAGCCCCAAAATCGTGACCGACCGTTCCGCGGCCAAGGGTGGCGCGGGAATGGCGCTGCGCCAATGGCCGTCTTGGCCGTGAATGTGAATGTCCATACCCAAATGATGGCGCAGGGTGTGGCCGGTGACCCATTCAACCATCCCTTGGGTCAGGCCATGATCAACCATACGGGCCAAGGGTTGGGTCAGCGTGTCATTCCCGACAATTCCTTCGACCCCGGCCCACAGGTTTAACACCGCTTTGCACCGCGTATAGGGCGTAAAATCGCGCAGGGCAGAGTCTGGCGCATAGACGATATAATCCACCTGATCCGGGGTCGCGTCGGTGGTCAGATTGACGGCAATACCCGCATCGTTCAAACCCTGTTCCAAATGCTGGCGATACAGGTCAAACCGTTCACTGCCAGCGGCGAATAATACGTTGATTGTCATTTTGACACTCCTCTCGGGCGGTGAATATGGGCAGATTGGACCAGACCAAAGGCCCCCAACAAAACCAGCATCGCAGACCCTCCATAACTGACCAAAGGTAGGGGAACCCCAACCACAGGGGCCAGCCCCATGACCATGGACATATTCACCGCAAAGAACAGGAAAAACGTCATGGCAATACCGATGATCAGGATCGATGAAAACCGGTCCCGCGTTTTCATCGCTGAGGCAAGGCAAAACAGGACAATCAGCACATAGATCACTAGCAATGATATGCCGCCCACGAACCCGAATTCTTCGGCGATGGTGGTGAAAATGAAATCCGTGTGTTTTTCAGGCAGGAAATTCAGGCGCGTTTGTGTGCCCTGCATAAACCCGCGTCCTGCCCAGCCGCCAGATCCCAGCGCAATTTTTGATTGGGTGATGTGGTACCCTGCGCCCAATGGGTCACTGGCGGGATCCAGAAATGTGTCGATGCGGCGGTATTGGTAATCCTTTAACAGCTGCCAGTCTGTGCCGCGGCTTTGGAATACGGCGAAAATGGTCCCAACCCCTGCCGCAATCACAGTCGCAAAGTATGCCCAGTGCAGTCCAGCCACGAACATCACAGTCGCCCCCGCAATCAACAACAGCAGGGATGTTCCCAAATCGGGTTGTTTCAAAACCAGCGCCACAGGGATCAGAATTAAGATCACCGGAATAATCACCCAAAGCGGTTTTGACACGCGGTCAGCAGGCAGCCAGTCGTAATACGCGGCCATCACCATGACCAACGTTATTTTGGCAAATTCCGACGGTTGCAACCTCATAAAGCCCAGATCGATCCACCGCTGGGCCCCCATTCCTGTGGTGCCGAACAGTTCCACAAACACCAGCAACCCCAGCGACATCAGATAGGCCACGCCAGAGACGTTTCGCCAAAACCAGATGGGCACCATGGCGATGACAAACATGCCGATCAACCCGATCAGAAAACGTTTGATCTGGGGGTCGGCCCATGGCGTCATGGACCCGCCGGCCACCGAAAACAGCATGATAAACCCAATCGCCGCTGCCGCCAAAATCAGCAACAATAATCCCCAGTTGAAATACAGAATTTTGCGAAACCCTGTGGGAACGGTTTGGACGCGATACTCAAGATAGCTCATGCGCGGTCCTGTGGATCAATTTCGATGGCGGGCAGGATGGCTGCGATTTCTTGTTGTTGTCTGGCAATGCGCGCGCGGTCTTTGGCGGGATAGGCAGACAATGGTGGGGTTCCACCATAAAGCGCCTGCAATGTAATGTCGCGCCCTATTGGGGCGGCTGCCGCGGATCCACCACCGCCATGTTCGACCACGGTGGCCACGGCAATTTTGGGGTTGTCATAGGGGGCATAGTTCACAAACAACGCATGGTCGCGGCGATCCCATGGCAAATCTGCGTTTGATGTGACACCTTGGCGGCGTTCCGCTTCGGTGATGTTGCGGACCTGACTGGTGCCGGTTTTGCCCGCCAGCCGATAGGCGTCTTCGATGATGCGCGATCCATAGGCGGTGCCTTTGCGGTCATTGCTGACGGCAAACATCGCGCGCCGGACAAAGCGTAGGTTGTTTTCATTGATGCCTAGGTCCGCAAATTCGCTATCGGTGTTTTGTGCAACGCCATCCACAGATTTAATAAGCCTTGGGTTGATCATTTTGCCACTGGCCAATCGTGCGGTCATCACCGCCAGCTGCAGGGGTGAGGATGACACAAAACCCTGCCCAATCGATGCGTTGACGGTGTCGCCAACCACCCAATCTGTGCCGCGAACGCGTTCTTTCCATTCACGGGTGGGGACCAAGCCCGATGTTACTGCGGACATTGGAATGTTATGGTCCACGCCCAAACCCAAACGAAATGCCATATCCGAAATCGCGTCGATCCCCGCCTTGAGCGCCAATTCGTAATAATAAACATCACAGCTTTCGCGCAAGGATGCTTCTAGGTTCACATTGCCATGGCCGCTTGATTTCCAGCAATGGAAACGCCGGCCTGACACGTCTAGGTGCCCGGAGCAGTAAAATGTTTCGTTCGGTGTGATTAATCCTGCCTCAAGCGCGGCAAGAACGGTCACCATCTTGAATGTTGAGCCGGGCGGATAGGCATCTTGTACCGTTTTCGATGCCAGCGGGCGGTGATCGTTGTCGCGCAGTTCGCCATAGTCCTTAAAGGATATCCCGCGAACAAATTTATTTGGATCGTATCCGGGGACGGATGCAATCGACAATATGTCGCCCGTTGTACAGTCCATGACCACAACGGACGCGCTTTCTGTCCCTAGGCGGGCAGTGGTATAGGCTTGCAGCTTTGCATCAACGGTTAACTGTAAATTGGCCCCGGCGGTACCTTCGCGGCGGTCCAATTCGCGCATGACGCGTCCAAGGGCATTGACCTCGACGCGTTTGGCCCCTGCGCGGCCGCGCAGTGTTGTTTCGTATTTCGCCTCGACGCCGACTTTGCCGATTTGAAACCGTGGGATGCGCAACAAAGGATCGGGGTCCTCAGATCGCTGTAAATCACGTTCACTAACAGGTCCGACATAGCCCACCACATGGGCAAAGTTTTTTCCCAATGGGTATTGTCGTGACAGGCCCACTTCGGTTGCGATGCCGGGCAGGGCGGGGGAATTTACCGCCACGCGGGAAATGTCGTTCCAGCTGACACGGTTCAAAACGGTCACAGGTAAAAATGGCGCCGAGCGTTTGGCCTCGGCCTTAATGCGTTTGATATCGTCTGGACTGAGATAGACCAGATATCCGAGTTTGCGCAGCACCATATCGATATCACCGGCATCCTCGGGCAGGATTGTGATACGATAACTGGGTTCATTTTTTGCCAAAATAACCCCGTTTCGATCATAAATCTCGCCCCGCGCGGGTGGGATTAAACGGACGTTTATGCGGTTTTCATCGGCCAGCAAACGATATTGATCGGCTTGATCAACCTGCAAATTTTGCATCCGCCACGCCAAAACGCCGGCAAACCCGACCTGTAGCCCGCCAATCAGCAGGCCGCGGCGGGTTAATTTGCGCCAACTTATCGCAGTATCTGCTGGGTTTCGCTTCACGACATGCCTCGGTATTTATCACGATCAAGGGCGGTTTCAGGGCGGATTTGCAACACATAATACGTGACAAATACCACGATTGGAAAGACTAGGATTGTCGACGCCAGCTGTGTATAGTGCAACAGCGCAGGCGGCCGCGGGACCAAAGCCAAGGTCAGCACAATGCGCATGACAACGGTCGTTGCGATCATCGCCAGTGCCGACATCCACCAATCCTTGATCCAGTTGCGATCTTGGGTCTGGGATGCGGTCAATTTCAACCAGGCTGATCCCAATATGATCAAGGCGGCCATTAATCCAGGTGGGCGTTGTAAAAACATATCCTCGATCAGGATGACGACACCAATCAAAACGGATGGAACAGCATCAGGGCGTTGCAGGCTAAGGCAAAAAATCAGCGCCATAATGATATCGGGGCCACTGATGGTACTGGGCGTTGTTTGCAATGGCAGCAAACGCACAAACAGTAATACCATGACCACACCGACAAAAGTGGCACGCAGTTTCCAGACGCCGGATGCCTTGGGCTCAGCCATCTGATGCCCCTTCGGTTTCTGGCGCTTCCTCGGGGGGAGGGGCCGGTGGGTTGGCAAGCAGCGTTTCGGGAATGATCAAATCGCCCGTGTCATCAATACGCACTGCGCCATAATCGCGTAAGACGCGCAAAAATTCTAGGCGTTCATAATCAGCTGACAGACGCACGCGCAGCCGCCCGTTTGGGTCAACGGCCAGTTGGCCCACGATCAAACCGGCGGGTAAAATTCCACCATCCCCCGATGTCACGATGCGGTCGCCTGCGCGCACTTGGTCAGGGTCCTCGATGAAATCGACGGGGGGTGCGGCGGTGTTGTCCCCAATGACAAAGGCCCGCTGCCCAGACGGCTGGATGACAACCGGAATTTGGCTGTAGGTATCGGTCAGTAATATCACACGGGACGTTTTTTCGCCCACCCCAGAAATGCGCCCAACCAACCCCAAACCATCCATCGCGGCCCAGCCGTCCTGAATGCCATCGCGTTTGCCCACGTTCAGCAAAACCGATTGACGAAACGGTGACCCGCTGTCGGCAATCACGATGCCGCTGACATGGGTTAACTTGGGATCAAGACGCAGTTTGTTCAAATCCAACAGGCGCGCGTTTTCCTGTTCCAGCTGCAATGCGGCTTCGCGCCAGCTCTTCATCTGTTGTAATTCGCGGCGCAATTCTTGGTTTTGTTCATAGAGCGCCTGATAGCTGCGAAAATCGCGAACCAGATTGATCATCCCGGTCACGGGTGCCATGGCCCATTCGAAACTGGGGACGAATTGATCAACCATCTGTGCGCGAAACCGTTCGACGCGGGGACTGTCGATGCGCCAGATGACGAAAATCGCCAGTAGAACCAAAACCAAAACAGCAGTCACCAATCGTTTGATTGGCGTTACATAATCATCCTGCTGGCTGTTTGTTCTGGCCAAAACCTGTCCTTTTAGCTGTCATAATCAATCGCGTGGCGCAGTTGTTTTTCGTATTCCAACGCTTTGCCAGTTCCCAAGGCAACGCAGTTCAAACTTTCATCGGCGATGGATACGGCCAATCCAGTTTGTTCGCGCAGGGCCAAATCCAAATCACCCAACAATGCACCACCACCGGTTAACATCACACCACGATCGACGATATCGGCCGCCAAATCGGGGGGTGTGACCTCTAGCGCGGTCATCACCGCTTCGCAGATTTGTTGCACGGGTTCGGCCAAGGCCTCGGCGATTTGGGCTTGGGTGATTTCCAATTCTTTGGGAATGCCGTTCAGCAAATCGCGCCCGCGGATAATCATGGATGCACCGCGGCCATCGGCGGGCATACGCGCTGTGCCGATAGATGTTTTAATACGCTCTGCCGTGCTTTCACCGACCAGCAGGTTTTGTTGGCGACGCAGATAGTTGATGATGGCTTCGTCCATGCGGTCACCACCGACACGCACCGAACGGGCATACACAATGTCGCCCAATGACAAAACCGCAACCTCGGTCGTACCGCCGCCGATATCGACCACCATGTTGCCGGTGGGGTCGGTGATGGGCATGCCGGCACCAATGGCCGCCGCAATCGGTTCGGCGATTAACCCCGCCTTGCGCGCACCAGCGGACAACACGGATTGACGGATCGCGCGTTTTTCAACAGGGGTTGCGCCATGGGGGACACAGACGATGATTTTTGGTTTGCTGAATGTGGATCGTTTATGAACCTTGCGAATGAAATGTTTGATCATTTCTTCGGCCACGTCGAAATCGGCAATCACGCCTTCGCGCATGGGGCGGATCGCCTCGATCGAACCGGGGGTGCGGCCCAGCATCAGCTTGGCATCTTCTCCGACGGCTAAGACTTTCTTAACGCCATCTTTGACGTGATAGGCCACAACAGATGGTTCGGACAGGATAATCCCTTTGCCTTTGACATATACCAAAGTGTTCGCAGTCCCCAAATCAATTGCCATGTCTTGCGAAAACATGCCCGTCAAAGATGAAAATCCAACCATTCCCGTTGCCTTTTGTTTAATTGGATCTGTGTCGACTCGCACATGGACCCATCGCTGCCTTTTGTTTCTTATAGGTAGCAATATTCCAACATAAAAGGGGATTTCCGTTGCATTTGCCCTGTCCACATCGAAATTTTGAACGCATCGGCACAAGTTTGCCGACCAAACTTGCCGGAATATTGGCCGATTTTGTCGCTACAGGGGCAGATTTTTAGGCGCTGTTTCGAAAATAGGTCGCAAATATGCGCTAGGTGGTCGACTGGGATCTGTGAATTTTTGCAATCGTGTTAAACATCGCTCGAATTCTGGATTAGGGAGTCGTCCGAAAATGAAAACGCATGTGAAAGCTCTGGTCGTTGGTGGCGGTGCAATCGGTACATCAATCGCCTATCATTTGGCCAAGGCGGGTTGGCAAGATGTCATGCTGCTAGAGCGCGATGAATTAACATCGGGGTCCACATGGCACGCCGCTGGTTTGTTGCCACTGTTTAACATGTCCTATGCAACAACGCATATCCACAAATATTCGGTCGATTTCTACAAAACGCTAGAAGAGGAAACCGGTTTGAATGCGGGTTTCTCGATCGTGGGTAACCTGCGTATGGCACAAACCCAAGACCGCATGGACGAATACCTGCTGTATTCATCAGTTGCGGAAACCGCGGGTGTGTATCACGAATTCCTGACACCTAACGAAATCAAGGAACGTTGGCCTTTGGTCCGGACCGAAGACCTGAAGGGTGCGTTGTTCCACCCCCAAGACGGCTATATCAACCCTGCGGATGTCACCATGGCGATGGCCAAGGGCGCGCGCCAACGTGGCGTTTTGATCGAACGCAAATGGCAGGTCGACGGTTACGAATGGACAGGGTCCGAATGGAAAGTCACCTGTACCAAGATGGTGGAAAAGGGCGGCAACCTTGTTCAGTCTGATGAACAAATTGTCATCACTGCCGAACATGTTGTCACCGCGACAGGCAACCACGCACAGCGGACTGCGAAACTGTTGGGCATCAAGATCCCCGCGATCCCAGTGGAACACCAGTTTATCGTGACTGAACCCGATCCCATGTTGCAAGAATATCGTGCAAACGGTGGCGCAGAACACCCCGTTTTACGTGATGCCGATGCAAAATGGTACGTCCGCGAAGAACGTGGCGGCTGGATTTTGGGCCCATACGAACGCAATGCACCAGCGCGTTTTGAATATGGTGTGCCTGACAGTTTCCGCGCGGATCTCTTCCCTTTGGATTTGGAGCGTATCGAAGAAGAATACATGTCCATGATCCACCGTCTTCCCTCCTCAGAAACTGTGGGTTTGAAAGACGACTTTAACGGACCGATCTGTTACACACCCGATGGCAACCCCTTGGTGGGTCCAGCCCCCGGTCTGCGCAATATGTGGTTGGCCGAAGGGTTCAGTTTCGGCATCACAGCCGCTGGCGGCACAGGGTATTATCTGGCCCAAATGATGGTCGAGGGCGAAGCCGAGATTGACATGGCATCGTTGGATCCAAAACGCTATGGCAGCTGGATGACTACCGAATATGGCGCGCGCAAAAACGAAGAAGCCTATGAACACGTCTTTATCCTGCATCACCCCGACGAAGAGCGCGAAGCGTGCCGCCCATTGCGTACAGCGCCTGCCTATGATCGTCAAAAATCACGTGGCGCACAGTTTGGTCAGGTCAACGGTTGGGAACGCCCGAATTACTATGGCCCCGTCGATGCGCCTGCCGATTACGATCACAACACCCGCAGTTTCCGCCGTGGTGGTTGGTGGCAAAACGCGGTGGACGAGGCAACCGCCGTACGCGAAACCGCCGGTCTGATCGACGCTACAGCATTTACAAAACATATGGTCAAAGGTCCGGGCGCTACCCAGTTCTTGGATTGGTTTACCTGTAATAAACTGCCCAAAGTGGGCCGTATCAACCTGACCTATGCGCTGACACCTGCGGGCACCACGCGGACAGAATACACAATCGTGCGCTTGGCCGAGGATGAATACTATCTGGTCTCTGCCGGTGCATGGACGGATTACGACGCCGATTACCTGCGCAAATGTGCGCAGGATATGGCGCCAGAATTTGGGTATATCGAAATCCAGAATGTGACCACGCAGTGGGGCGTATTCGCCATCGCAGGACCAAAATCACGCGATGTGTTGAAAGAAATCATCAAGGATGCCGATCCAGAAACCGCATTGTCCAACAAACGGTTCCCATGGTTGTCAGCCCGCCAGATCGAATTGGGCATGTGCCCAGTGAATGCGATCCGCGTGGCCTATACTGGTGAATTGGGATGGGAATTGCATCACCCGATTGAAATGCAAAATTACCTGTGGGATCAACTGGTTCCTGCCTTGGAAAAACACGGCGGTAAATTGGTGGGCGCACGCGCACAAAACTGGCTGCGTCAGGAAAAATCATACCGTGCCTTTGGCAACGAATTGGGCCGCGATGCCACCCCGCTTGAGGCGGATTTGCCCCGCTTTGTCGATCTGGGCAAAGAATTCCAAGGCAAAGAGGCCATGGAAAATCTGGGTGTGCGGTTCAAATGTGTCACCGTGTTGATTGATGGCCCAGCTGATGCCGACCCATGGGGCCGCGAAGTGTTGGTGGACGAAAATGGCACCAAGGTTGGTCGTCTGACATCTGGCGGGTATTCTGTGGCCTTTGGCAAAGCGATTGGTATGGGCTATGTCACCCCTGATTTGGCCGTCGAAGGCACCAAGCTGCGCGTGAAAATCATGGGTGAATTGTGGGATGCTGTTGTCACCTGCGACAGCCCCTATGATCCGAAAAACGAAAAAATCCGCATCGACGGATAAGGATCACTCCCACAAAATGCAAAAAACCCCGCCTTGAGCGGGGTTTTTTATGGGGCAATGAATTATAGGCAGGGCAGTATTGATCACGCTTTGCCAAATGTTTCTTGCCTGCTGCGTATATTTACGCTTTGTGCGCAGTGGTGCGCAGGTATGGCAATTTGATATCAATATCACCAAATTTTTCACGCGCTTGGTCGTCATTCAATGACAATGCCACAATCACGTCCTGACCCACCGTCCAATTCGCAGGTGTTGCGATTGGCGTGCCGAATGTTGCCTGTAACCCGTCCAGGGCGCGCAAAACCTCGGCAAAGTTGCGGCCAACGGACATGGGGTATGTCATGATCAGCTGAACCTTTTTGTCCGGGCTGATGATGAAAACCGAACGAACAGACGCGCTGTCGGCCGCGGTGCGTCCATCGGGCAGATAGGCATCTGCAGGCAGCATGTCGAACTGCTTGGACACGGCCAAATCTTGGTCGCCGATGATGGGGAATGTTGCGGCTGCACCTGCAAATGACTCAATGTCTTTTTTCCAGCCTGCGTGTTCTTGGACGCTATCGACGGACAGGCCGATGACCTTGGTGTTGCGCTTGGCCCATTCGTCAGCCAATTGCGCCACTGCGCCGAATTCTGTTGTACAAACAGGGGTATAGTCTTTGGGGTGAGAAAACAAAATTGCCCAGCTGTCGCCAATCCAATCGTGGAATGTGATTGTTCCATGATCTGTTTCAGCGGTGAAATTCGGCACGATATCGTTGATGCGTAAGCTCATAGTTTAGAATCCTTCTTATATTCTATAAATTGTATATATTGCCGAACCCGATAGAATTTCAAGACAGGAGTTGTAAATTTAGATCAGGGGTGACACTGTGCCCCAGTCCCGCATCAGGCGGTCAAGAACACAGTGGAAATTTGGGAAAAATGTCATGCTAGAAAAACGTCAGTTTTATATCAACGGAACATGGGTCGACCCAATCGAGGGTCGTGACCATTCCGTAATCAACCCCACAACAGAAGAGCCCTGCGCCGTCATTTCATTGGGCGGCACCGCCGATACAAATGCAGCCGTCGCCGCGGCCAAGGCGGCATGGCCGGCATGGTCATCGCGCCCTGGCAGCGAACGGATCGCATTGGTCGAAAAATTGCTAACCGCCTATCAGGATCGCGCCGAAGATATGGCCCAAGCCATTTCAATGGAAATGGGCGCGCCGATTGATATGTCGCGTCAACAGCAGGTGGGTGCCGGTTCATTTCATATCGATGGATTTTTGCGCGCCGCCAAGAATTTCAAATTTGAACGCCCCTTGGGTGATCATGCCCCAAATGATATGATTTTGTGGGAATCCATTGGCGTTTGCGCGCTGATCACACCGTGGAACTGGCCGATGAACCAAATCGTGCTAAAGGTTGCGGCCGCCGCGATTGCGGGCTGCACCATGGTGTTAAAACCATCAGAAGAGAGCCCCATCAGCGGTATGATCTTTGCCGAAATTATGGATGCAGCCGGTTTCCCAGCGGGTGTGTTCAACCTGATTAACGGCGATGGCATGGGTGTTGGCACCGATCTCAGCGGGCATCCAGATGTGGATATGGTGTCCTTTACCGGATCAACGCGTGCAGGCATCGCGATTTCCAAAAATGCAGCTGACACATTGAAACGGGTCCATTTGGAATTGGGCGGTAAAGGTGCGAACCTGATTTTCGCAGACGCCGACGAAAAGGCGGTATCGCGGGGCGTGTTGCGCGTCATGAACAATTCAGGCCAATCCTGCAACGCCCCCACCCGTATGTTGGTCGAACGCAGCATCTATGACCAAGCGGTCGAAATTGCCGCCGCGACTGCGAATAAAATCACCGTTGGCCCCGCCAATGAACCAGGGCGCCACATTGGCCCGGTTGTCAATGAAACCCAGTTCAACAAAATTCAGGATCTGATTCAACAGGGCATCGACGAAGGTGCGCGCCTGATCGCCGGTGGCGTGGGTCGCCCCGAGGGGTTGAACCGTGGGTTTTATGTCAAACCGACGATTTTTGCTGATGCGCATAATGATATGGTGATTTCTCGCCAAGAAATCTTTGGCCCTGTGATGTGCATGATCCCATTCGACACAGAGGAAGAAGCCATCGCAATCGCCAATGACACGCCATATGGCCTGACCAACTATGTCCAGACCCAAGACGGCGAACGCGCAAACCGCGTGGCGCGTCAATTGCGGTCGGGCATGGTGGAAATGAACGGCAATGGCCGCGCGGCAGGATCGCCCTTTGGCGGGATGAAACAATCCGGCAATGGCCGCGAAGGCGGCACATGGGGGATCGAAGATTTCCTAGAGGTCAAATCAACCGCTGGCTGGCACATCGGTTAAATGATGTATTGGCGGCCCAAATTAAGGGCCGCCAAATACAAATTATTTTTTTGGGCCAAAATCGGCGGTGGTGATCGCATTGTCACCATCACGGTCAACCAGTTCCATCCAACGATCGACTGCGCCTAAAAATTCGTCACGCGACACCTCACCGTCGTTATCGGCATCATTAAATGCCAATGTCATACCCTCGGACATGTTTTTTATCGCACCTTTACCGTGACCATTTGCGCCGCCTTGGCCCTTCATGTCTTCGGCGCGGGCTTCGTCGAATGCAACGTATTCGTTTGCATCGATGAACCCATTTTCGTCCGCATCAAAGGTCAGGAAAATGTCGCCACGACGTTCGATCACTTCGGCCAGTGAAACGATGCCATCCCCTGACAGATCCCAATTTTCGATGAAATGCTGGCCCGGCACGCCAGCAGCGTGAACAGGGGCGGTGGCCAATGTGAATGCGGCTGCAAAAATTGTGGCGGTGGCTGTAAAACGGGTCATAGGAGGTCCTTTCAAATTACGTTTTCTGAATATGATACGCGGCACAATCCAAGTTCCGTCGCAAAAAATTGAAAAAAATTTGAAAAATCACCACATGGATTTTTGCAATGGCGTTGGGGGCACATTTCATTGGATACCTGCGCTTTGTGTTTCCTTTTTATTCGGGTGTTTTATTACTATATGTGTGCAGGCAGAACAGGATTGGGCAGCACATGAATTTTGATTTACTGGTGGATTTTCACAAACCCAACCCACGCCAAGGGCCGGGATCAAACTCGGCAACGCGCCGCGCCTTGGATTTAACGGGGCTGACCACATCAAATGACACCCTAGCCGTGGCGGATTTGGGATGTGGTACAGGGGCGTCTACGCTGGTTTTGGCAGATGCCTTGAATGCCAAAATAACGGCGGTTGATCTGTTTGGTGAATTCTTGGCCGTTCTGACCGATCGTGCGGCCACTGCGGGTGTGGCCGACAAAATCGAATGCCTTGCGGGATCTATGGATGATCTGCCGTTCGCCCCGCAATCACTGGATTTAATCTGGTCCGAGGGGGCGATTTATAACATCGGCTTTGCCAAAGGGATTGACCTATGGCGACCCCTGTTGAAAACAGGTGGCATGTTGGCGGTGTCAGAAATTACTTGGTTGGGGCACGAGCGGCCCCAAGACTTGACCGATTACTGGACCAGTCAGTACCCTGAAATTGCAAAGGCCAGCGAAAAAATTTCCGTGTTGGAACAACAGGGATTTCAGATATTGGGGTATTTCCCATTGGATATTGCGTGTTGGATGGATGAATATTATTCCCCGATGCAGGCAAATTTCGATGCTTTTTTGACCAAACATTCGTCCCAAGATGCCCATGACATCGTGGCGGCTGAACGGTCCGAAATCGATCTGTATACCCGCAACAGTGCCCATTTTAGTTACGGTTTTTATATCGCCCAGCGGGTGGATTAAACGGCTAATCCATCAACACTGGGCGTAAAACCGCGGCCACTTGGTCCCATGTGTCTTGGCATGCGGCCGTCAACAAATATCCGGTTTTTTGGCGTGTATTATAGGGCGATCCATCCAGAAACTGGGCAACGCCCCCCGCCAGCTGACAGGCCAGCACGCCCGCCGCATGATCCCATGGGTTCAGCGTGGCAGACAGACAAAAATCGACATGCCCCTGTGCGATCAGGCGGTATTCGTGGCACGAACAGCGCAACACGGTTGTGCGACGGAAATTTGGTAAAACGGGGGCCAGAGCGAATTGCACATCCTTGGGCATCAGCCCCAGATGAACATAGCCATCCAATTCCCCCAATGCTTTGGCGGGCGCGGTTGTGATGGGCCGCGATGGACCGCGTGCTGGCACGAAACGTGCGGATTGTGTTACATGATCGGCAATAACATAATCGTCCTGCACCGGGTCATACAGGATCCCAAATACAGGCACACCAAACCGTAACACCGACAAAATCACGCCAAACACAGCCACACCCTTGGAATAATTCCAAGTGCCATCAATTGGATCAATAACAAAGGTGAATTCATGATCTGACAAAGTGTAGCGCAAATCTGGGGCCTTGGCGATGGCTTCTTCTCCGACGACTTGGGCGTGGGGAAACAGGCGCAACAGGTCGCGGGTAATCATGGCCTCGGCATCTAGGTCGGCTTGGGTCACCAAATCATCGTCGCGCGATTTTGCCGTGATTTCGAAATTTGCCAGATTCTGATAGCGCGGCATGATTTCTGACTGCGCCGCGCGTCGAACCAAATTTATGACCTGCGCCTGTTGTGCAGGGGTCAGGGTGGTGATCGGGCTGGGCAAATCAGATGTCATGTCAATTCCTAATGGGTCAAATCCGCAACAGAATAACAACCTCAGGGTGGTCTGGCTATTCCCGCGACCGTAATATGCGGGCAGGCGAGGCATTCAGCGCGCGCATGGCAAAGACAAGGTTTGCCAAAACATTTGCTAAAATACCGCCTGCAACCACGCCAATGGCGTTGGACCAGATCACGGCAAAATCCGCATCCATGATGAAGTAATTGATGGCCCAACCCGCAGCGATGCCGACAAAGATGGCCACAAACCCCGCCGTGGCCCCCATGACACCGGACCGCAGCGCAAAGCTGAACAAAATGTCACGCCGGCTGGCGCCCAGTGTTTTCAGGATCGCAGATTCAAAATTGCGGGCATGTTGCGCAGAAATGGCCGATCCGATCAGCACCAAAAACCCGGTTAGCAGCGTCGCAGCCGCCCCATAGGATACTGCCGCTGCAATCGAATTTAGCACAGATGATACGCGCTCAATCGCGTCCTTGATCCGAATGGCGGTGATATTGGGAAAGGGTTCTGCCAGATCGCGCAGCAACTGCGCCTCGTACTCTGCATCGGCGTAAACGGTGGCAATGAACGTATGGGGCGCGCCCTGCAGGGCGGCGGGGTTCATCGTCATAACAAATCCGATCCCTGCGGTGGAAAAATCAACATCGCGGAAACTGGTGATCGTGCCCGTAATGTCGCGGCCCAGAATATTGACGGTGACCGTATCGCCAAGGACCAAACCGATTTCTTCGGCCTCTTCTTTGGCGAAACTGATTTGGGGGGGGCCTTCGTAATTTTCGGGCCACCATTCACCGGCGGTAATAGCATAGCGGTCGGGCAGTTTTTCGGCATAGGTGATCCCGCGATCGCCGCGGACAACCCAGTGATCGGGTGCCACCTCAAGCGCAGGTTTTCCGTTGATTTGGGTGACAACAGCGCGCAACATCGGGGCCGCATCATAGCGCGACACCTGCGGCGTGTCGGCCATCATTTGACGAAATTCCGACATTTGGGATTTCTGAATATCGACAAAGAAATAGGATGGCGCGACCTCGGGTAGGTCATTTTTGATCGCTTGGCGCAGATTGCCATCAATTTGGCCCATCGCCGCCAGAACAGACAGACCCAAGCCGATGGCCAGAATAATGGCAGCGGCCCCTTCGTTTTTGCCACTGATGGCGGAAATGGCCCAGCGGGTACGAGCATAGTTATAGCTGCGTCGACGCAATACACGTGCCAGCCAACGAATGCCCGTGGCCGTCAATGCCAACAGGATCAGCGCGCCAATGACACCACCTGATGTCCACAACGTAAGTTGGGTAGAACCTGTAAACCAACTGGCACTGGCCAACAGGGCGGCCACCAATACCAATATTGCGACCACATAGGGCAGGCGCGGGCGGGTATAGGCGTTTTCGGCGGCATCGCGAAACAGGGCTGCGGCGCGGATGTTTTCCGCCTGCGCCAGCGGCCACAGGGTAAACAGCGCGGCAGTTAGACCGCCGTATTGCACGGCCTCGATCACGGGTTGGGGATAGATGGAAATAGAGACGGGGAATGGCAAAGATGCCGTGATCAAAGGCGCCGCCAGCAGGGGTGCGCCGATGCCTATGACCAATCCCAAGAAAATACCCAAGGCTGACAAAATGCCAATTTGCATGAAATATGTTTGGAAAATCACTGCATTTTCCGCACCCAGTGATCGCAGCGTGGCGATGACGCTGACTTTGCGTTGCAGATAGGCGCGCACGGCGGTGGATACGCCAATGCCCCCCGTGGCCAAACCCGACAGACCAACCAGAATCAAAAACGCGCCCAAGCGATCCACAAATCGCTGGATTCCCGGTGCAGCGTTAGAGGAATCGCGCCAGCGCACGCCTGCGCCCTGAAACACAGTTTCGGCTGTGGTTTCCAACTGCGCCAAATCGGTGCCTGGGGGTAATTTCAGGCGGTATTTGGTTTCGTATAGTGTGCCTTGGGTAATCAGGCCCGATCCCTCTAGATCGCGGCTTAGGACCAATGTTCGGGGTCCCAACCCAAACCCGTCGCCTGCGCTGTCGGGGATGTATTCGATCAAATCGCGCAGTTCAAAGGTTTTGGTGCCTAATTTCACGCGGTCCCCCACGACTAGGCCTAGCTGATCTGCCAGCAGCGGTTCGATCACAACGCTGGGCACATCGCTGGGCGCAGATAGCACCGATTGTATATCCTGACCGCTGGTCAGCCGGGGTTTTCCGTACAAGGGGTATTTGTCGTCAATCGCCTTGATCTGTGTCAGGCCACGTTCGGATTGCCCGTCAACTGTTGCGGTCAGCATGGATCGAAAATCGATCACCTCAGAGTAGGCAAGGCTGGTGCCCGCAATCCATTCCAATTCTGTGTCCGATGCGCGACGATAGGTAAATTCCGCCTCGGCATCGCCGCCTAGGATGGTGGCCCCTTCGCGGGTCAGGCCCGCCTCGATCCCGCTGCGCACGGTGCCTACGGCGGCAATCGCGGCCACACCTAGGGCCAGACAGGCAATCAGGATCCGAAATCCGCCCAATCCTGCGCGCAATTCGCGCAATGCAAATCGCAATGCTGTCGATGATGTCATGCTGCATCCTCTTGCATCAGGGTACCATCAGACAGGCGGATCGTGCGGTCACAACGGTCGGCCAGTGCGGGATCATGGGTGACCAAAACCATGGTGACCCCAAATTTCGCCTGCAGATCAAACATCAAATCCATCACTGCCGCCCCATTTTTTCCATCTAGGTTGCCGGTGGGCTCATCCGCCAGCAACAATTTGGGCCGCCCAACGATCGCACGCGCTAAGGCCACGCGTTGTTGTTCGCCCCCCGACATCTGTGCAGGATAATGGTCGCTGCGATGGGACAGCCCCACCTGATCCAGTGCGTCGCGCGCGCGATCAAACGCATCGCGATGGCCCGCCAATTCCAGCGGTGTGGCCACGTTTTCCATGGCGGTCATCGTCGGGATCAGGTGAAACGATTGAAACACAATGCCCATGGTATCACGCCGAAACCGGGCCAGTTGATCTTCGCTCATCCCGTTTAGGTTGGCACTATCAATGATCAATGTGCCACCTGTTGCGCGCTCTAACCCCCCCATTAACATCAGCAGGGATGATTTTCCCGACCCCGAAGGACCAATTAACCCCACGCTTTCGCCGGCATTGATCGCCAGACTGATATTTTGCAAAATTTCGACGGGCCCAGCATTGCTTTGCAAAGATAAGGACACATCTGTAAGAGAGATAAGAGGAGATGCCATGTTTCAAAGAACTTTGTTATTGTTGCGACAGGTCACATATGGGGCCTTTACCCGTCTGAGCAAGGTTTTGGGCGTACTATTTTTAGGCGCATCCATGTCTTTGGCACAACCCACAGCCACTATTTTGGCATTGGGCGATAGTTTGACCCAAGGATATGGCCTGCCCGATCACGAAGGTTTGGTGCCGCAACTACAGGCTTGGCTGGGCGAAAATGGACGGGACGTGCGCGTATTGAATGGTGGCGTATCGGGCGACACCACGGCCGGTGGGTTGGACCGTGTCGAATGGCTGTTGATGAATGACGTTGATGGCGTGATCGTAGCATTGGGCGGCAATGACGTGTTGCGGGGCCTGCCGCCAGCCATGTCGCGGGACAATTTGCATGGCATTTTATCCATTTTGCGTGAACGCGGCCTGCCTGCATTGATCGTTGGAATGTATGCACCGGGCAATTTTGGGCCTGATTACAAGGCGGAATTTGATGCCATTTATCCCGATTTAGCGCAGGAATTTTCCGCGCTTTATGTGCCCAGTTTTTTTGATGCCCTGTTAGAAGGCACTGAAAACCTGCAAGCGATACAAGAGTTTATGCAAGACGATGGCATTCACCCCAATCGCGATGGCGTTCGCAAAATTGTTGCCTATATCGGGCCGCGTGTGATTGAGCTGATTGATCAAGAAACGCAATGATCCCAAAGTCAGGGATCTCATCCCGAGGGACTGATGTCGCATTGATCTATTTAAAATTTTGATACGAAATTTCCGCTAGTATTCTAATGCGTATCTGTTTCAGGCCGCGGCCCTGTGGCAAACTGCGCATGTAGTTTGGTAACGAGTAGTCTGTTGTGTCTATCGATCATTTGATCAAATTGCTGCAACACGGCACCTCTCATGTTTCGGGGTCTTGGATCTTGGTCATGGGGGGTGACGATGGCAGCTGGCAATCCCTGAAACGGGGGCTTAGCTTTCTGGATATCGGGGTCGCGCAGGCGGCATCGTTTCAACAGGCGCGCGATCTGATTGATGCGGCGCAGGAACCGCCATTGTTGGCCTATCTGTTTGCTGATGAATTGGGCGGGTTGGATGTGACCATTTCCCTGCATGCCCGCCTGCAAAAAGAGGCGCATATCAGCAAATGTTTGATCGTATCCGCCGAGGTATCCGATGACATGGATATGTTTGCCACATCAGGATCCACATCCCCGATGATTTTGTCTGCGCCCAAGCGAAAAAAACTGAATTAATTTTGCATCATCTGTACAATGGTGGTCACACTGTTCCATAGTTGCCGCATCAACCATTGATCGCGCACAGGACAGAGTTATGAAAATTGCAACATCAGCCTATCCCATCAGTTGGCATGATAATTGGGACAGTTATCGCGATAAAATCGACACTTGGGTGGCGACAGCTGCCGAAAATGGGGCTGATCTATGCGTGTTCCCCGAATATGCGATGAACGAAATCAGTTCAATCGCGGGGGCGGATTTGGCCGCAGATCGCGCGGCATCCCTGGGGTTTATTGCGGATCACTTTGATCAGGTGCAGGACATTCATCAAACCTGTGCGACACGGCATAACATCACGATTCTGATGGGGTCGGGTCCTGCGCGTCTGGGGGGTGATATGGTCAATCGCTGTGCCTTGATCACGCCCAATCAGGGTGTGGGGCGGCAGGATAAACAGATTATGACCCGCTTTGAACGCGAGGAATGGTTTGTCAGTTCGGGCGGGCCCTTGCAGATGTTTGACACCCATCTGGGGCGCATTGGCGTATTGATTTGTTATGACAGCGAATTTCCTATGCTGGGGCGGGCCTTGGCCGATGTTGATATTCTGTTGGTACCATCCTGTACCGAAGCCGCTTCAGGATATTGGCGCGTGCGTATTGGTGCCATGGCGCGCGCGCTGGAAAATCAATGCGTTACGGTGATGGCGTCGCTGTTATCAGATGATGCGCGGTTTTATGGTGTGGATGAGGCAACCGGCGCGGGCGGCGTGTTTTGCCCCCCTGATACTGGGTTCCCGCCCACGGGCATTTTGGCCTTGGGTCAGATGGGGCGTGCGGGATGGGTCTATGCCGATGTCGATCTAGATCAGATCGCCCATGTCCGGCGTGATGGCGTTGTGCTTAATCGGACCCATTGGGAGGATCAATTCCCACGGTGCGATCAGGTAACAGTTTGTGCGCTTGGCTAAATGGGTACTTGAATTTTTATCGATTTAGGTACATAGGCCTAGGAGTCCCCCCGATGGGACAGTCTTTAGAGAAGGAGAAACCATGGCCAAGGAAGAATTGCTCGAATTTCCCGGTGTCGTAAAGGAACTCCTGCCTAATGCGACGTTTCGGGTCGAGCTTGAGAACGGCCATGAGATCATCGCACATACGGCAGGCAAAATGCGCAAGAACCGCATCCGCGTTCTGGCCGGCGACAAAGTGCAAGTTGAAATGACACCCTATGACCTGACCAAAGGTCGGATCAATTATCGTTTCAAATAGTGAAGCTGGTTCTAGGATCAGGCAGTCCCCGCCGCAAAGAATTGCTGGCGCAACTTGGCGTGTGCGTTGATGACGTGCGTCCGCCAGATGTGGACGAAACACCGCTGCGCGGTGAAACCCCCCGTGATTATTGTAATCGCGTGACGCGCGACAAAATCAATGCTTTGGCTTTGAACGACGGCGAAGTTGGCCTGTGTGGGGATACCACCGTTGCCCTTGGGCGGCGCATTATGGGCAAACCCGATGACGCGGATCAGGCGGCTGCGTTTTTGCGCCTGTTGTCGGGGCGGCGCCACCGCGTGATTACGGCGGTTGCTGTGCGCGCGGGTGATCGGGTTTGGCAGCGTGATGTCGTCAGCCAAGTCAAGGTCAAGCCCCTGTCAGAC
>CBFHVU010000008.1:27523-37671 GCA_965659465.1 uncultured Paracoccaceae bacterium
ATGATTGGCAGGGCAAAGCCGGTGGTTATGGGATTCAGGGGCCATTTGCGGCCTATATCCCATGGATCAGCGGGTCATATAGTGCGATTATGGGCTTGCCCGTTGCCGAAACCGCAGGGCTGTTGCGGGCGGCAGGATTTGAATTATTCAAGGATCTATCATGAAGGGTCGTCAGATATTATTGGGCCAATACCAAGGCCGCGAAGCCGCCGCATTGATCGAAGATGGCAAGATGCAGGATTTCGTCATTGACCATGATGCCCCCGGTGTCGGATCAATTTACCGCGCTGTTGTTGATCGCCCGATCAAGGGGCAGGGCGGCGTTTTTGTTAAAACCCCTGATGGAAACGGATTTTTGCGCCAAGTCAAAGGGTTGTCACCCGGTCAAACCCTGTTGATTCAGGTCACAGGCGTGACAGAAGACGGCAAAGCAACCCCTGTCTCTGACCGCATTTTATTCAAAAGCCGCTATGTCATAGTCACCCCCAATGCCCCCGGTTTAAACGTATCACGGTCGATCAAAGATGACGATCGCCGCGATGAAATCATTGGCATCATCCGCGAAGGTCTTGGGGATATTGCCCACGGCATGATTATGCGATCCTCCTGTGCTTATGGTGATGACGCCGAAATTCTGGACGATGCAACGACGATGCTGGATCTGGCTAATCAAGTTTTGGCAGACCAAGAGGGCGGACCAGAATTGTTGCTGTCCGCAGATGGTCCATATGATTACGCGTGGCGCGAATGGTCCGATCCGGCGGATGTGGTGCAGTCTGATGATTGTTTCGAAACCCACGATATTTTAGATCAGATCGAAGCCTTGGCTGAGCCGCGCATTGCCATGACCGAGGGTCATTATTACATCGAACCCACCCGGGCTTGTATTACGATTGATGTAAATACCGGTGCCGATACATCCCCCGCCTCTGCATTAAAGGCGAACATTGCCATGGCACGCGATTTGGGCCGGCAATTGCGGATGCGTGGGCTGGGCGGGCAAATTGTCATCGACCCCGCGCCAATCCCGAAAAAGGACCGCAAAATATTGGAAAGCGCGATCAAAGCGGCCCTGCGCCGTGATGTCGTGGAAACCAATTTTGTGGGCTTTACGCAGATGGGGTTAATCGAATTGCAGCGTGCCCGTGTGCGGCCGCGGTTTAATGGCTAAATGACCAAAAATCACGTAATATGAAAAAGGGGCCAAGCGGCCCCTTTCTTATTTGCGTTCAAGACTTGGATCAGCTTTGATCTTTCCAATTCACTTCGCGCTTGTCCTCGCCACTGCGGGCGCGACGGACATACAGGCGGTTTAACGCGTTCAAATATGCCTTGGCACTGGCAACAACGGTATCTGTGTCTGCGGATTGGCCGGTTGCGATGTTTCCATCATCCTCCATGCCGACGGTTACGGTCGCTTGGGCATCGGTGCCTTGGGTGACCGCATGTACCTGATACAGCTGCAATTTCGCTGTGTGGCCATAGAGTTCCTTGACTGCGTTGAATGTCGCGTCAACGGGGCCGTCACCGGTGGTGGTTGTGCTGACCTCTTGCCCGCCGATAGTCAGTGTCATATCGGCCGATTGCGGACCGTCTGTGCCACAAACAACGTGCAGGGATTTCAGCACCAAATGGTCCTTGGCCGAATCTTCGCCAGCGCGCATCAATGCGATCAGGTCTTCGTCATAGACTTCTTTCTTGCGGTCAGCCAATTCCTTGAACCGGACAAAGACATCCTTTAACTGGTTATCGGCCAGTTTATATCCCAGATCCTCTAATTTGGACCGCAGCGCCGCGCGACCGGAATGTTTGCCCATTACCAAATTGGTTTCCGCCAAACCCACATCCGAGGGGCGCATAATTTCAAAGGTTTCCGCGTTTTTCAGCATGCCATCTTGGTGGATGCCGCTTTCATGGGCAAAGGCGTTTTTGCCAACGATTGCTTTGTTAAATTGCACGGGGAACCCAGACACGGTCGAAACCCTACGCGAAATGTTCATAATCTTGGTCGTGTCAATTTCAGTGTAATAGGGCATGATATCACCGCGCACTTTCAGTGCCATCACGACCTCTTCTAATGCGGTGTTGCCGGCGCGTTCGCCCAGACCGTTGATCGTACATTCGATCTGACGCGCCCCACCGGCCACGGCGGCCAATGAATTCGCAGTGGCCATGCCCAAATCGTTGTGACAATGGGTGGCAAAGATGATGTCATCGGCGCCGGGAACCTTGTCGATCAACATGCGGATCAGATCAGCGGATTCGACGGGTGCGGTGTATCCCACGGTATCGGGGATATTGATGGTTGTTGCCCCTGCCTTGATCGCGATTTCGACAACGCGGCACAGGTAATCATGTTCGGTGCGTGTGGCATCCATGGGCGACCATTGCACATTATCACACAGATTGCGCGCATGGCTGACCGTATCGTGGATACGTTCGGCCATTTCGTCTTGGGTTAAATTGGGTATCGCGCGGTGCAGAGGTGATGTGCCGATGAATGTATGGATGCGCGGCTGTGCGGCGTGTTTTACCGCATCCCAACACCGGTCGATATCGCCAAAATTCGCGCGCGACAGACCACAGATCACGGAATTTTTGCTGCGCTTGGCGATTTCGCTGACGGCGCGGAAATCGCCCTCGGATGCGATTGGGAACCCCGCCTCGATAATGTCGACGCCCATATCGTCCAGCAGTTCGGCGATTTCCAATTTTTCTTCGTGCGTCATTGTTGCGCCGGGGGATTGTTCGCCATCGCGCAGGGTCGTGTCAAAAATAACGACACGGTCTTTGGTGTTGGTGGTTGTCATGTGATGTCTCTTTCTTGATCTACTAAGCTGTGATTGGTGCGAAGCCTGTCTCCTCTGAGCGGTCGCACCGGGTCACGGCACGCTCAGAGGCTGCTTAGTAGTAACAGTCCCAATGCCAAGCTGCCGCGGGTTGCGGCGCATTGCTGTGATATCGGTGTAAATCCAGTCATAGGGCCGACTATACTCGCAAATTTTCAAATGAAAAGCGGCAAAACGCAGAAAAATTCATCTTTTGCATACGAAAGTTGGCTGGTAAATTTTGGCTAAAATACCTAATTAAAGACCGTTAAACAGTGGTAATTCACACGTCGCGCTTTATAACGAGCGAAACGAAAGGGTGTGCTATGACTGAATCTGAGACTGAGCGCCGTTTGACGGCCTGTGAAATTGCCATTGCGCATTTGACACGGGTCAATGATGACCTGTCCGATATTGTGGCGCAGCAACAAACAAAAATTGCCCGTCTGGAAAAACGTGTCGATCTGTTAATGGCCCGCGAGGCCGAGCGCGAAGCGCAGGGCGGTGAATATTTGGCGGACCAACGCCCACCCCATTGGTAAGGCTAGTATCAGTGTTGTTTTGACGCTAAGACTAGGTTCAACGGAACGGGATGCTGTAGGAAATGGAATTGATATGATCAAAGGTATGCTCTTTTCGACAGTGATTGCTATCACCCTGCTGCCCGGGGCTATGTTTGCACAGGGTACCACCTTGGGGTCCAAGCAGTTTGACAATGGCGGCGTCTATGAAGGGGCGTTTCGCAATGGTCTGCAACATGGTCAAGGGACATTTCGGATGCCCAATGGGTATGAATATACCGGCGATTGGGTTGATGGTGAAATCATGGGTCAAGGGGTTGCGCGTTTTGCAAATGGGTCCGTTTATGAGGGCAGTTTTGCCAAGGGCAAACCCGAAGGCTTAGGAAAAATTACATATGTTGATGGCGGCACCTACGAAGGCAGCTGGCTGGCTGGCAAAATCACCGGGCAAGGGGTTGCAATCTATGCAAATGGCGCCCGATACGAAGGTGGTTTTCGCGAAGCGTTGCATCATGGTCGTGGTGTGTTGGTCAACCCCGATGGATACGTCTATGATGGTGAATGGATCAATGGCGTCAAAGAGGGTAACGCCAAAATCACATATCCCGATGGTACGGTTTACACTGGCTATGTTCTGCGCGGTGCCCGCGAGGGGCGTGGCCGTTTGGAAATGCCCGAAGGGTTGATTTTCGATGGCATTTGGAAAAATGGCAAAATTAACGGAACCGCCAAGCTGATCCAGCCCAATGGCGACGTATACGAAGGCGAACTGCAAGACGGACGCCGCCATGGTCAGGGCAAAGTGACCTATGCCAATGGTGACACCTATACTGGCGAATTCTATGATGATGATCGCGCCGGACAGGGCACATTTATCGGCGCAGATGGGTACAAATATGTTGGCGAATGGATCAAGGGCCAAATCCAAGGCAAGGGCGAGGTTACCTATCCTGACGGGTCTGTTTATGCGGGTACATTTGTGAATGGCCTTTCTGACGGGCAGGGTAAAATCATCTATCCTGATGGATCGGCCTATGACGGACAATGGGTTGCTGGCGTGATCGAGGGTACCGGTACGGCCACCTATTCCAACGGTGTCGTGTACCAAGGCGAATTCAAAAACGCCCGCAATCACGGGACAGGGACCATGCGCTATGCGGATGGCTATGTCTATTCGGGTGAATGGAAAGACGGCAATCGCCATGGCAAAGGCAAGGCCACCTTTCCCGACGGTATGGTTTATGAGGGCGAATACCAAGATGGCCGCCGTCACGGTGTGGGCACCATTACATTGGCCGATGGCTTTACCTATACCGGTGATTGGATGAACGGCGAAATGACAGGTCAGGGTGTGGCCACATATTCCAATGGCGATGTCTATGAGGGATCATTTGTCAACGGCAAACGCCAAGGCCAAGGCGCCATTCGGTTCGCCACAGGCGAGGCCGCGCAGGGCAACTGGGTCAATGGTGCATTGGTCGATCCAACCCTTGTTGAGGGCCCCGCCGACGACCAAGCCAATGATCCAGCGCCCGATGATGAACCTCCCGCGGACCAGTCAGCTCCAGCGGATGATGCGGCAACCAATTCGCAGTAAATGCGGCGCGTTACAGCGTGTCGCCCGCATCCAGCATGGCCCAGATTTTTTGGGCCTGCTCTAGCGTTTCGTGCTGCGCCTGATCGGACATCTTGGCAAAGGTGCGATACATCTGCGCCATGCGCGGGTTGTTTGCGAATTTATCGCGGTGGCGATCTAGAAATCCCCAATACAGCGCATTAAACGGACAGGCGCGGTCGCCTGTGCGGTCCTTGACCCGATAATGGCAGGATTTGCAGTAATCTGACATACGGTTGATATAGGCACCGCTGCTGACATAGGGTTTGGATGCGATCACACCGCCATCGGCAAATTGGGACATGCCGATGGTGTTCGGCGCCTCGACCCATTCGAATGCATCTGTGTAGACGGATAAATACCATTCATGCACTTGGTTCGGATCAATGCCCGCCAGCAGGGCGAAATTGCCGGTCACCATCAAACGTTGGATGTGATGGGCATAGGCATCATCGCGCGTTTGCTGGATGGATTTCGCCATGCAGTTCATCCGCGTGGGTGCGCCCCAATACATCGCGGGTAAATCGCGGCTGTGGCCCAAATGGTTTGACGCAGTGTAATCGCGGCCTTTGAGGAAATAAATGCCGCGCACATATTCGCGCCATCCGATGATTTGGCGAATGAACCCCTCGGCGGCGTTGATAGGCGCATGGCCGCGCTGCCATTCCGCTTGGGCGGCATCGCAAACTTCGCGCGGGGACAGTAGGCCAATGTTGATGTAAGGGGCCAAAAACGAATGATACAAAAATGCATTGTCATTCAGCATGGCATCTTGGTAATCGCCAAAACTGGGCAGTGCGTAGCGCATAAAATGATCCATCGCCTCTAACGCTTGGGCGCGGTCGGTGGCAAACCAAAACGGCGTTGCGCGGCCAAAGTTATCGCCAAACCGATCCTGTACCAATTGGATCACGGATTGCGTGACTGTATCGGGGGTGAATTGGCGCGGACCGGCAAAGGCCACCGATTTTGGCGGTGCTTTGCGGTTGTCGTGGTCGAAATTCCATTGGCCGCCCTCGGGCGTATCGCCCTGCATCAACAGTCCCGTTTTGCGCCGCATATCGCGATAGAAATATTCCATACGCAGAGCTTTGCGCCCCTGTGCCCATGTTTCAAACTCGGCATGCGAGGCGATAAACCGCGTGTCGGGGCGCATATCAACCCGCAAGGGCAGATCCGCCAGCGCATCAATCACGCGCCATTCGGTGGGTTCGGTGACGCAGACATCTGTTCGACCCGTTTCCGCTGCCCGCCGCAGGATTTCACCCGTCAGCGTATGGCTGCTGTCGGGGTCGTCCAATTCCGTATACAGCACCCACCACCCCTGATCGCGCAGCTGGGCCGCAAATTTGCGCATGGAAGAAAGGATCAGGATAATTTTCTTGGGGTGGTGGGGGACATAGGTGGCCTCGCCCATCACTTCGGACATGACGATGACATCACGGTCAGGGTCGGCACCCTGCAGGGACGATATGTCATGGGATAATTGATCGCCAAGGATCGCGATAATACGGCCTACCACGGGACTGTGTCCCCACGCCAATCGAAAAATTGGCCGTTATGTTCAGGGCCACGCGATTCGATCACGCGCATCAAATTTTCGGCCGCTTGGGCGGGGGGGACGGTGGGATGGCGTCCAGCGTATTTCGCGGTGAAATCGGTGGCCACCGTTCCAGGGTGCAGCGCAATGCAACAGCACATGGGCCGCATGCGCCCCAATTCAATCGCGCCAGTATGAATGATCTGGTTCAACGCCGCCTTTGCCGCGCGATAGGACACCCATCCGCCCAAACGGTTGTCGCCAATCGACCCCACTCGCGCTGATAGGGCCGCAATGACACATGCACGATCACGCGGAATCAACGGGCGGATATGTTTCAAAATCAACGCAGGCCCGATGGCATTCACGGCAAATTGGTCGGCCATGCCCTGCGCGGTCACGGATGAAACGGATTTTTCAGGGGCATAACCCTCAATTTCCAAGGCCCCCGTTGCAATCACAACCCGATCAAACGTGCCGGGTAATTGCCCCATATGGTGGGCAACCGCCGCGGGGTAGGTGATGTCAAACCCATCATCGTGCCGCGACAGCCCCGTCACGGCAAATCCCGCAGCGTCATAGGCCTGCGCCAAGGCGCGGCCAATCCCGCCCGAATGTCCAAAAATTAGCACATGTTTCATATTCGCCTAGCTAGACCGTGCCCCTGAATGGTCAAGGTTGCTTGCTCATTCAGTGATGGTGCGGTACATGGGCGATAATTAGACCCCACATAGGGACGCGATTATGGCCAAAGAGAAAAAACAACCCCGCCCAAAGGCGCAAACGCCCAAAGGGTTTCGTGATTATTTCGGGACAGAAGTGACCGAGCGAAGCGACATGCTGCAAAAAATTGCTGGGGTCTATCATCATTATGGCTTTGATGCGTTAGAGAGCAGCGCAGTCGAAACGGTCGAGGCCTTGGGCAAATTCCTGCCCGATGTGGATCGCCCAAACGAAGGTGTGTTCGCTTGGCAAGAAGAGGACAGCGATTGGCTGGCCTTGCGCTATGACCTGACGGCACCTTTGGCGCGGGTTTATGCGCAATATCGCAATGACCTGCCCACCCCCTATCGCCGCTATGCGATGGGTCCTGTGTGGCGCAACGAAAAACCGGGGCCCGGACGGTTCCGTCAGTTTTATCAGTGCGATGCCGATACTGTTGGCGCGCCATCTGTGGCGGCAGATGCCGAAATTTGCGCCATGCTGTCGGATACATTGGAAACCGTTGGGATCCCACGTGGCGATTATCTGGTCCGCATCAATAACCGCAAGGTTTTGAATGGCGTGTTGGAATGCATGGGCCTGTCTGACGACGCCCAACGCGATGACGTGTTACGCACCATCGATAAATTCGACAAAGTGGGCGCAGCCGGCGTGCGCGAATTGCTGGGCAAGGGGCGATTGGATGCCTCGGGGGCCTATATCGATGGCGTGGGGTTGTCTGACGATCAGGCCGCGCCTGTTTTGGCGTTTTTGACATCGCGTGGTGATACGGCGGCCCAAACCCTGTCTAACCTGCGCGATGCCGTGGGCACATCCGCCATCGGGGCCGAGGGCGTGGGCGAATTGGACACTATGGTCGAATTACTGGATGCTGGTGGTTATGGTGCAGATCGCATCATTTTGGACCCATCGGTCGTGCGTGGTCTGGGATACTACACCGGCCCCGTGTTCGAGGCCGAGCTGACATTCGAAATTTTCGATGAAAAAGGTCGCAAGCGGCAGTTCGGGTCTGTGTCTGGCGGGGGGCGTTACGACGATTTGGTCAAACGCTTCACTGGGCAATCGGTGCCGGCCACTGGGGTGTCCATTGGGGTTGATCGCCTGTTGGCCGCCCTGCGCGAAAAGGGGCGGATTGGATCACATTCCCGCGGCCCCGTTGTGGTGACAGTTATGGATCGTGACCGCATGGCCGATTATCAGGCGATGGTCACTGAGTTGCGCAATGCCGGCATTCGGTCCGAGGTCTATTTGGGCAACCCCAAGAATTTCGGCAACCAGTTAAAATATGCCGATACCCGCAATTCCCCGATCGCAATCATCGAGGGTGGCGATGAAAAAGCCCAAGGCATCATCCAGATCAAAGATTTGATCCTAGGCGCACAGATTGCCCAAAACGCGACACTTGAAGAATGGAAAGAACGGCCCAGCCAGTTCACCGTTGATCGAAGCGAATTGGTTGCCAAGGTGCGCGAGATTTTGGCGACCCAAGCCCCATGATTCGACGTTTGGACATATTGGCCCAAGCGGCCCAGTTTCAGGCGGTGTTCCTAGAGCAGGGGGCAACGGTCGTCGAGGCGGATGTTTTGCAATCTGCGGACACCCTGCTGGATCTGTACGGAGAAGACATTCGCGCGCGTGCCTATGTCACGTCCGATCCATTGCGGGGTGAACAAATGTTGCGGCCTGATTTTACCGTACCTGTTGTTCAGATGCACATGGAACACGGGGCAGAACCGGCGCGCTATACCTATAACGGTGTCGTCTTTCGCCGCCAAGAAGATGATACAAATCGCGCCAACGAATATATCCAAGTGGGCTATGAGGTCTTTGACCGTTCCAATTCCGCTGAAACCGATGCCGAGGTATTTGCCGTCATTCATCGTGCGCTGGGCGATGCGCCGGTCCGTGCAGCAACGGGTGACATCGGCATTTTAACGGCGGCCGTCATGGGGTTGCAGACAACCGACCGCCGCAAACAGGCGTTGATGCGTCATATTTGGCGCCCACGCCGGTTTCGTGCCCTTATGAACCGATTTTCCGGACGTGCCCCAGCGGTCGAAAGCCGCGTTGCATTGTTGGCGCAGAACGATCCGATGGCTTTGGCTGGTCCAGCTTTGGGTTTGCGCACGCGTGCCGAAATCATGGATCGGATTGATGCCTTGCACCAAGACGCCAAGACGGATCCAATCTCGGGTCAAGAAGTGGCGCTGATCGACGCGATTTTACATGTTTCTGAGACCTGTCCATACGCGATTCAGTGTTTGCGTGATATCGCATTCGATATGCCCGCTTTGTCTGGCGCAGTTGATTTGTTGTGCCGCCGGACGGATGCGATTGCGGCACAGGGGATCGACGTTGATAATTTGATGTTTGAAGCAAGCTATGGCCGCACATCAATGGAATATTACGATGGGTTTGTGTTTGGGTTCCATGCAACAGATCGCGCGGATTTATCCCCTATTGCGACCGGTGGGCGTTATGATGCGCTGACACGCCGCTTGGGCAATGGTCAGGAAATTCCAGCAGTCGGCGGTGTGATTCGCCCTGACTTGGTGCTGGAAATCACGGAGAGTCCCAAATGACGATTAAACTGGGTGTCCCGTCCAAGGGCCGTTTGATGGAAAAAACCTTTGATTGGTTTGCTGCGCGTGGCATCTCTTTGTCGCGCAGCGGATCGGATCGGGAATACGCGGGTCGCGTTGATGGGATTGACGGTGTCGAATTGGTGCTGTTATCGGCGGGTGAAATTCCACGCGAATTGGCGGCAGGGCGTATCCATTTGGGTGTGACGGGCACAGACCTGATCCGCGAAAAGCTCAGCCAGTGGGACCAGCGCGTGCAAATGCTGGACGAATTGGGGTTTGGTCACGCAGATTTGATCATTGCTGTGCCAAATTATTGGGTCGATGTCGACACGCTGG
>CBFHVU010000009.1:0-37026 GCA_965659465.1 uncultured Paracoccaceae bacterium
TTTGGCACGGATGTGGTGATTGACCTGACCGCCTCTGGCATCACCAGCCCCGCAACAGATTACCAAGGCCCACCGCGGCTGGTCACATTAATGGGTCAGGGACGCGTGCAGCTGAATGGGTTTGACATGGCTTTGGGCGACTTGGGCGACGCCTTGGGCCCCCTGATGACGTCACCCAGCGATGCGGTTATCGTACAAACCGCAAACGCGGCCACAACGCAGGATGTGGTGGATACAATCACAGCCCTGCAACCCTATGGAATAGACAGCTTGGTTTTGGTGGGGCGGTGATATGCAGTTCAAATCACATACCCCCAGACCGGCCCGCGAAAACATCGTGCCCATGATCAATGTGGTATTTTTGCTGCTGATCTTTTTCCTGATAACATCCACCTTGGCGCCCAGACCCGATCGCCCGATCACCCGCCCAATTGTGGGCCAAACCGATCAGACCCACGATCGGGCCAGTAATCCAAATTATGTATTTATCCCAGCAGATGGCACCGTGTTTTATTTGGGCCGCAATCATGATGCCGCCTGGACCAGCCTAGCGGCAAACGCGCCCAGCCCCATAATCATTGAGGCCGACCAAGCCCTGCCCGCCGCAGAATTGGTCAGCATTATTTCACGCCTAGAACAGCTTGGACTTGGTCCTGTTCAAATGGTCATTGACCCGACGATGGCCCCTGACACATGAAACTGATGGACTGGGTCATATTTGGCGGGCTGGCCTTGGGTGCACATGTGGCATTCATCGTTTGGACCACCGCGCCGCAGGGGGGCGATAGCGGATCGGGCGGCGCACAGGGGGCTGATCGTATTACCGTGACTGCAGCCAGCGCACAGATGACCCAGATGATTGAGACATGGACACAGCCCCCAGAGGTCATGGACCAATCACCATCACAAAACCTGACGTCACCACAGCCAGAACCGGTGCTAAACACCCAAGCAACACAACGCGTCACAAACGATCCCTTGATCTCAGCTGCAGCCCCAAAGCTGATTGAAACGGTGTTGGATGAAGTCGCCCCTGTCACACCTGCCCCCCTGATGGCAGCGCCTGTAATTCGCCCGGATATGGCACAGATCGCCGTCTTGCCATACCGCCCCGCCGATTCAAGTGTGTCTGCACGCGATACTCAACCGGTCCTATCCACGGATGCTCGGCCACCGCTACGCACAGCCCAGCCACAAATTACAGCCCCATCTGTTACGCGACCGACGCTGGATACATCGACTGCGCAGGTAAACGTAAATGCCAGTGATACACCCATCCCAAAAACACGCCCCAAACCGCGACCAAACACAGTGCCGCAAATCGCCCAATCCGCCAAAGGCCGCGGAACCAACCCAGTTGCTGGAACATCCGCCACGCCAAAATCAAGTGCGACCGGTCATAGCAGCGCCAAGGTTAAATCAGATACCGCAACATGGGCCGCGCAAATTCGCAACGCGATTGAGCGCAAGAAGTTTTATCCCAAAGGAACCCGCGCCCGCGGACGTGTTATGTTACAGGTCACTGTCGCACCCGATGGACGGCTGTTGGCGGCATCCGTGACGCAATCGTCAGGGTTTGGCGTTCTGGATCGTGCTGCACTGACCGCGGTACAACGCGCCCGATTCCCAAAGGCCCCAGAAGCGTTGCAACAGCCGCGATACAATTTTCGCATCCCAATCAAGCTGACAGCGAATTAAGTAACCCGCCCGTTCATGACAGTTTCGTGACAGATTGCACAGGCTGCATAGCTGACGCTTGCGGCGTAAATATCTTACACCTTTGGCGTGAAAATAGATCGCGATATATTCCATTTTCGCGATTTTCGCCCAAGTTTTAGAAATTTTATCAATTGAAACCATGCGCTTGCCGCATAGCGGCATTGTCAAACTGATTATTGTGCAATTGCAGCATAAGGTTCATATTATGTTCAACAGCGCAGAAACAACGATGAATGATAGCGCTAAACCGAAATGCTAAAGGAATGATAAAATGGCATACGCAGTATCGACACAAGCAACAACAGCAACATTGGTTGCACGTCTGGCACATGTTTTGGCCCAAATGGCTGACCGCATGGAACGCCGCCGCGTTTACAAACAAACCGTCGCCGAACTAAGCGGCCTAAGCGGACGTGAATTGGCAGACCTGGGAATTGGTCGTTCGCAAATTCGTGCGATCGCACTTGAGGCCGCTGGCCTGAAATAAGAATTGCGTGACGAGCGTCTCCTCCCTTGCTCGTCCACATAGGTGATCAGACTTTCTCCTCCCTTAGAATGATCACCGAAAACTTGGGCCTCTGGCCCGCCACAACGCAGGTACCTCCTCCCGCCTGCTTTGAAAAAGACGGCGACGCGCTCCTCCCTGCGTCGCCGTTTTTTTATATCACGCTAGTGAACTGTGGCCTTACGCCGTAACCGTCCGCCACGGCGGCGTGGCGGCAGTGGCTCAGCCTGTGCAGCCTGTTTTACAAAATCATAAAAATAGGTGCCTGCGTCAGAAATGACAGGGTGATTGGTCATCCCTACCAGCGCCTGTTGTGCGGCTGTGCGCGGACAGATGCTGATTGGCAAGGCAAACACCCATTCTAAAAATCCTGCTTGGGCTGCGGTATACGAATGCCCCTGTGTGTTTGGAAATGAATTTAGTGATTTCAGGATTGCAACAGCTGTCATAGCGCACCCCCAATCACCAGTTTTGATGAATGATGAAACATCTTAATATCCTTATGCCACACCCCGTGGCTCTGGACGGCACAAAGAATCAGAGAGATCAGGATACCCAACCTGCCCAATCCCACCCACCGTAGGTTGACAATGTACCAAGGCTGGTTTCCGGACTCGGGGTGGATGGCAATTGCCGCGACGTACAACCTTCCCAATCTTTGATCAGTGGTTTGTACATCTTCCACCCTCACCGTTGCGGGGGCAGTGCCGGGGTTTCACCGGCTTCCCAATTCTCTTGCAGGGCAAGCACCTTGATAGACCTAGACTACAAAATATTGTGGCTCAATCAATCACAAAAACGACAATTGGTGTATAAATTGTCAAATTAAAACGGAATGTCGTCCGCCCCCGTGACGAATTTGGCGACCACCTTTTTCACGCCCGCTTTATCAAAGGCGATTTCCAGTTTGTCACCTTCGGTGGCGATCACAGCCCCGTATCCGAATTTCTGATGAAACACGCGATCACCCAAACCAAACACGGGCACAGCCGTTGCGTCGATCGTCATCGTGCGTGTTTCACGCGCTTGGCTGATCGGACGATTTGCCGATTGCGCCTGCATGCGACGCCATCCGGGCGAATTATAAACATTCGCGCTGGCCGCCTGATCGTGCAGGGATGATTGCATGCCCGCCGCGCCAAATCCGCCACCGTACAAACCAGGCGGCGTTAAGACATCGACATGATCCTCGGGCAATTCATCGATAAACCGTGATGGCAGGGACGATTGCCATTGACCAAACACGCGACGATTGCCCGCAAAGGATATGGTGCAAATTTGTTCCGCCCGCGTAATTCCCACATAGGCAAGGCGGCGCTCTTCCTCTAACCCTTTGACACCGCTTTCATCCATCGATCGTTGGGACGGGAACAACCCGTCTTCCCATCCGGGCAGGAATACAACAGGAAATTCCAAACCCTTGGCGGCATGCAGGGTCATGATCGATACCTTTTCCCCGCCGTCATCGGTTTCATTATCCATGACCAAGCTGACATGTTCCAAAAATCCCTGTAGGTTTTCGAAATTCTCTAACGCCTTGACCAATTCCTTCAGGTTTTCCAAACGGCCCGGCGCCTCGGGCGTTTTGTCGTTTTGCCACATGGTGGTATAGCCGCTTTCATCCAAGATGATTTCGGCCAATTCCATGTGGGTCACATCCGCATCCCCCGCCATGCGACCCCAACGGTCAATCCCATCGATCAGGGTTTTCAATTCGCCCGCACCTTTGCCGGTGATCCCCTTATCCGCCAACAGGATCCGCGCGCCGTCAATCAACGACACGCCGTTTGCACGGGCGCAGGATTGGATTTTTTGCTGCGCTTTATCGCCCAAACCCCGTTTGGGTGTATTCACAATCCGTTCAAAGGCCAGATCATCATCAGGGCTGACCACCACGCGGTAATAGGCCATGGCATCGCGAATTTCCATGCGTTCATAAAACCGCGGCCCACCAATCACACGATAGGGCAACCCGATGGTTAAAAACCGATCCTCGAACGCACGCATCTGATGGCTGGCCCGAACTAAAATCGCCATTTGATCCAGCCCAAAGGACGCCATCCCACGGGTTCCGCGCTGCATGGATTCGATTTCCTCGCCAATCCAACGCGCCTCTTCTTCGCCGTCCCAATGGCCGATCAACCGCACCTTTTCGCCGCTGTCCAGATCGGTCCACAATTCCTTGCCTAAACGGTTGGAATTGCCGGCAATCACCCCAGCCGCCGCCGCCAGAATATGGGGGGTTGATCGATAGTTTTGTTCCAATCGAACAACAACAGCGCCTGGAAAATCGGTTTCAAAGCGTAAAATATTGCCCACCTCAGCCCCGCGCCAGCCATAAATCGACTGATCATCATCGCCCACGCAGCAGATATTTTTATGCGCCCCCGCCAGTAACCGCAGCCACAAATATTGGGCCACGTTGGTATCTTGATATTCGTCCACCAAAATATATTTGAACCAGCGTTGATATTGGTCCAGCACATCCGCGTGATTTTGGAAAATTGTCACCATATGCAACAACAGATCGCCAAAATCCACGGCATTCAATTCGCGCAGGCGTGTTTGGTATTGATCATAAATTTCGGTACCACGATTATTGAATGCCGATGCTTCGGCGCTGGGAACCTTGGATGGACTCCATGCGCGGTTTTTCCAATGATCGATAATGCCCGCCAATTGCCGCGCGGGCCAGCGTTTTTCATCGATATTATTTGCTTGCAATAACTGTTTGATCAACCGGATCTGATCGTCGGTGTCCAAAATGGTGAAATTGCTTTTCAGCCCGACCAATTCGGCGTGGCGACGCAACAATTTGACACAGATCGAATGGAATGTGCCCATCCATGGCATGCCCTCGACCGTTTGGCCCAGCATTTTGGCCACACGGTTTTTCATTTCTCGTGCCGCTTTGTTGGTAAATGTGACCGACAGGATTTCATTGGGCCGCGACCGACCTTGGGCCATTAAATGCACGATGCGCGATGTCAGCGCCTTGGTTTTTCCCGTACCCGCGCCCGCCAGCATCAAGACTGGGCCATCCAAGGCCTCAACCGCTTGGCGTTGGGCGGGGTTCAAATCATCCAAATACGGCGCAGGTCGCGCAGCCATCGCACGCGCAGACAGGCTGGCCCCTTCGAAAGCATCATGTTCATCATACTGTGTCATGGGGCAACTTTACCCAAACTGTGATCCGTTGAAAAGACATGTTCCGCAAATGTTCCCAGTGTTTTTTTTCGCAACCAAAGGCCGCACAAAACGCGCACGCGATTCTGGGGAATTTTAGGTCACAATATCTGACCCATCACACACGCACACCCATAGGACAGGCGCCCAACAGGGTTCGAAAACTGCAAAAATGCTGCGATTTGCGCAACAAAAATAGGCAATCACACCCACAAGCTGTGTTTTTTGTGATCACAAAATTTGATAACAATTTCAGCCTCCATTTGTTACAGAAATATTACAAATACACGTTGACAGACTTCGCTCTGCATTGCAGCATCCGCACAAAAATTGGACCTTAATCAAAAATGGTCAAGATATATGACCATTCTACGACAGGAAAACGCCATGCCAGAATTCCAGAAAATATTGGTTGCCAACCGCGGTGAAATCGCCATTCGCATTATGCGGGCTGCAAATGAAATGGGCAAAAAAACCGTTGCCGTTTTCGCAGAAGAAGATAAGCTGAGCCTGCATCGGTTCAAAGCAGACGAAGCCTATCGCATTGGCGCGGGGCTGGGGCCAGTGGCCGCCTATCTGTCGATCGACGAAATCATTCGCGTGGCGCGCGAATGTGGGGCCGATGCAATTCACCCAGGCTATGGCCTGTTGTCGGAAAATCCCGATTTTGTGGATGCTTGCGTGGCAAACGGCATCACCTTTATCGGGCCCAAGGCTCATACAATGCGCGCCCTGGGCGACAAAGCATCGGCGCGCAAGGTGGCGATTGCCGCGGGCGTTCCCGTGATCCCCGCGACGGAAGTTTTGGGCGATGACATGGATGCCGTCCGCGCCGAGGCCAGCGCAATCGGGTTTCCCTTGATGCTGAAAGCGTCATGGGGTGGCGGCGGTCGTGGCATGCGTCCGATTAACAACGCCGAAGAGCTGGAAGACAAAGTCCTAGAGGGCCGCCGCGAAGCCGAGGCCGCCTTTGGCAATGGCGAAGGGTATCTGGAAAAGATGATCATCCGCGCCCGCCACGTCGAGGTGCAGATTTTGGGCGACAAACACGGTGAAATTTACCACCTGTGGGAACGCGATTGTTCCGTGCAACGCCGCAACCAAAAGGTGGTCGAACGCGCCCCTGCCCCTTATCTGACCCAAGACCAGCGCGAAACCCTGTGTGATCTGGGTCGCCGTATCTGTGCACATGTGAATTACGAATGCGCCGGTACGGTTGAATTTCTGATGGATATGGACAGCGATGAATTTTATTTCATCGAAGTCAACCCCCGCGTCCAAGTGGAACACACCGTGACCGAAGAAGTCACCGGCATCGATATTGTGCAGGCCCAAATCCTGATTGCCGAGGGCAAAACCATCGCCGAGGCCACAGGTAAAGCATCGCAGGCCGATATCGTCCTGAACGGTCATGCCCTGCAAACCCGCGTCACGACCGAGGATCCGCAAAATAATTTCATTCCCGACTATGGCCGCATCACGGCCTATCGGTCAGCCACGGGGATGGGCATTCGTCTGGATGGCGGCACCGCCTATTCCGGTGGAGTCATTACGCGGTATTACGACAGTTTGTTGGTCAAAGTCACAGCTTGGGCGCAAACGCCGGAAAAGGCGATTTCGCGAATGGATCGGGCCTTGCGCGAATTTCGGATCCGCGGGGTGGCGACGAATATCGCATTCGTCGAAAACCTGTTGAAACACCCCACGTTTTTGTCGAACGAATATACCACCAAATTCATCGACGAAACGCCCGGATTGTTCCAATTCAAAAAACGCCGGGACCGCGGGACCAAGGTATTGACCTATATCGCGGATATTACGGTTAATGGTCACCCCGAAACCACAGACCGTCCAGCGCCTGCGGCCGATCTGCGCGATCCCAAACCGCCCGTGCATGGCGATCAACTGGCCTATGGCACGCGCAACCTGCTGGAACAAAAGGGCCCGCAAGCCGTTGCCGACTGGATGCTGAAACAGCGCCAATTGTTAATCACCGATACCACCATGCGCGATGGTCACCAGTCGCTGTTGGCCACCCGCATGCGGTCGATTGATATGATCAAGGTGGCCCCCTCCTATGCCGCGAACCTGCCGCAGCTGTTTTCAGTCGAATGCTGGGGCGGTGCGACCTTTGACGTGGCCTATCGGTTTTTGCAGGAATGTCCATGGCAGCGTCTGCGCGATCTGCGGGCGGCTATGCCAAACCTGATGACGCAAATGCTGCTGCGGGCGTCAAATGGCGTGGGCTATACCAACTATCCCGATAATGTCGTACAATCTTTCGTGGCCGAGGCCGCCAAAGGCATCGATGTGTTTCGCGTATTCGACAGCCTGAACTGGGTCGAAAACATGCGTGTCGCCATGGATGCAGTGATCGAGGCAAACAAAGTGTGCGAAGGCACCATTTGCTATACCGGCGATATTTTGAACCCCGATCGGGCGAAATATGACCTGAATTACTATGTCAAAATGGGCCGCGATCTGCGCGATGCCGGCGCACATGTTTTGGGTCTGAAAGACATGGCAGGCCTGCTTAAACCTGCCGCTGCACGCGTCTTGGTCAAAGCGCTAAAGGAAGAGGTTGGCTTGCCCATCCATTTCCATACGCATGACACATCCGGCATCGCGGCATCAACCATTCTGGCCGCCGCTGACGCAGGGGTGGATGCAGTGGATGTGGCGATGGATGCCTTTTCGGGATCGACATCCCAACCCTGTTTGGGATCCGTGGTCGAGGCCCTGCGCCACACCGATCGCGACACAGGGTTAGACATTGGAAAAGTGCGTGAAATCAGTGACTACTGGGAACAAGTTCGCGCACATTACGCCGCATTTGAAAGCGGCACATCTGCCCCCGCATCCGAAGTATACCTGCATGAAATGCCCGGCGGTCAGTTCACAAACCTGAAAGCACAGGCACGTTCCATGGGGCTAGAAGAGCGCTGGCATGAGGTCGCGCAAACCTATGCGGATGTGAACCAGATGTTTGGTGATATCGTCAAGGTGACCCCATCGTCCAAGGTGGTGGGTGACATGGCGTTGATGATGGTGGCGCAAGGTCTAACACGGTCGGACGTCGAAAACCCAGACACAGATGTCGCATTCCCAGACAGTGTGGTCGATATGATGCGCGGCAATTTGGGCCAGCCCCATGGCGGTTTCCCCAAAGCCATCGTGTCAAAAATATTAAAAGGAGAAACCCCCAACACTGACCGTCCCGGCGCGCATTTGCCGCCTGTGGATTTGGAAAAAACGCGGGCCGATTTATCGCAACAGCTCGAGGGTGTATCCATCGACGATGAGGATTTGAACGGATATCTGATGTATCCCAAGGTGTTCTTGGACTATATGGGCCGTCACCGCGCCTATGGGCCAGTACGGACCCTGCCCACGAAAACATTTTTCTATGGCATGGAACCGGGTGATGAAATCAGTGTGGAAATTGATCCTGGCAAAACAATGGAAATCCGTCTGCAAGCAGTTGGGGAAACCACCGAGGATGGCGATGTCAAAGTGTTCTTTGAACTCAACGGTCAGCCCCGCGTGATCCGTGTGCCAAACCGTCTGGTCAAATCGCATTCCGCCGCCAAACCCAAGGCAGAACAGGGCAATATCAACCACATCGGTGCCCCGATGCCTGGTGTTATTGCCACAACCGCGGTCAGCGTGGGCCAACAGGTCCATGCGGGTGATTTGTTATTAACCATTGAGGCGATGAAAATGGAAACCGGCCTGCACGCCGAACGCGACGCGGTGGTCAAGGCAGTTTACGTCAGCCCCGGTGCGCAAATCGATGCCAAGGATTTGCTGATCGAGCTGGAATAAATCCAAACCAAAATCCATGGGCCGCATCCACACCGATGGGGCCCAATCCCCAAGCAGAAAGACATTGAAATGCCGCACGCCGATTTGAAATATAGTAACGATCTGAAGATAGACCCCACCAGTATATTGCGTGACATCGAACAGGTTATTCAATCGGTTGACCCGTCGTCAGGCCTGTGCAAAGGCCGCGCCTATCCTGCAGCGGTGTTTCACCAAACACATATTTTGGTAAATATCAGCCTGCTGCCCAAACCGCATCGGGACAACGCATTTACCCAAAATCTGCTGAAACTGCTTGAACGGCAGATCAAATCGCACCTGACCCAAGCCTGCCAATTCTCATTGGGAATAACCTATACCGACCAAGGATATATAACGGGCGCCTTCACCCCGAATGTGTGAATGTAAAAAATTTCAAAAATAGGTATTTTTGCTCTTGCAGGCGGCAGCAGTTCTGACTAAACACCGCGTACCCAAGGAAGCGGGTGTAGCTCAGGGGTAGAGCGTTACCTTGCCAAGGTAAATGTCGTGAGTTCGAATCTCATCACCCGCTCCAGAAAACTTCAATAAATCTAACAATGATGTGGTGGCGCATCCGAAATTTCGCCGTGTAGCATCAGTTTTGCACAACTGTTCCCAGATTATTCAGCAATTGCGACACATGGCTGGCAATGGCCGTGTCCTGTGCGCCGGTTCCCGTCAGATCACAAATTGTGATATCATCCGCTGATCTGCGTCCACTGTGTGCGCCTGCCACGATGGTGCCCAATTCAACGGCCTGTGCCGCACCCAAGGTCCCTGCGCGTTCTGCACCCTCTAATTCGCCAGACACCTGACATTGGCGGATACTATCGCAGACATATAAATCCGCCGCAGCCAGCGCGGCGGGATCAATTTCGGTTTTACCCGTTTGATCCGACCCAATCGCCGTAATATGCAATCCGGGATGCAACCAATCGGCCTGAATGATGGGCGATTTTGCGGGGGTGGTGGTGACCACCAATTGCGACCCTGCAACCACTTCCTGTGCACAGGCACAGGCCCGCGCCGCGATGCCCAAGCTTTGCGCCAGATCATCGGCGCAAGCTTGGGCCTTGGCCATGTCGCGGCCCCAGACCAAGACCTGTTCAAAGGGACGGACCAGATGCGCCGCCTGTATTTGCAACCGTGCCTGAACGCCTGCGCCAATCACACCAGCGGTTGTGACCTGTTGCGGTGCCAAATGGCGTGCAGCAACGGCCCCCGCCGCCGCGGTTCGGATGTCAGTCAAATACCCGTTGTCCAAAAACACCGATCGCACCATACCCGTTTTGGCGCACAGCAGGATCATCAACCCATTCAAGCTGGGCAGACCCAAAGCGGGATTATTGAAAAACCCAGGGCTGACCTTGATTGCGAACCCATCAAATCCGGGGATATGGGCGGTTTTTACATCAACCTCGCCATGTGCATCGGCCAATTCCATGCTTAGGATATCAGGCATCACCACCGACCCCGACGCCAAGGCGGCAAAGGCGCGTTCGATGACATCCACCACATCCAGATCAAGTCTGATCGCAGATTTCAGTTCCGCCTGGGTATAGATGCGGATTTCATTGACCATAGCGTTTCCCCTTTAATAAATAATCGCCCAAGCGCACATCCTGACCCGATATGACGCGCTGAAACAGGTCCATATCCAAATTGCGCCCTGTAATAATTGTGCCAATAGGACCTGATGGGGGCATGTATTTACCGGATAAAATCGCAGCCATGCCCACAACGCAGGCGCCTTCGGCGATGATGCGATCTTGGAAATAGAGCACCTGTAATGCGTCGCGGATGTCCTCTTCTGTGACCAAAATGGTGTCATCCAACAGATCACGACACATGGGAAAGGACAGTTGATTTTGCAAACCAATCCCACCACCCAAGCTGTCGGCAAGGCTGGCGACCTCTTCCACCTCGACCGGATGGCCCGCCCGAATGGAATGATACATGGCGGCCCCGCGATCCATAGAAATGCCGATCACACGGATATTCGGATTGATCGACTTTGCCGCCAAGGCAACCCCCGCCGCCAGACCACCCCCCGACAAAGGCACCAAAATGGTGCCCATATCAGGCACGCGTTCAAACATTTCCAAACCAATGGTCCCCTGCCCCGCGATCACATACGGGTCATCAAAGGGGGAAATTTCCACAAACCCCTGACCCGCAGCCAAATCCTGACTGGCCCGTAGGGCGTCGTCCTGAGAGATGCCGCAAATGCGCACCTCGGCCCCCAGCGCGCGGATGCCGTCAATTTTGGCCTGCGGAACCAGATTGGACATGCAAATCACGGCGTGCATGCCCCGTTGCCGCGCCGCATAGGCCACGCCGCGCCCGTGATTGCCGGTCGAACAACAGGTCACGCCCACCACATCATCTGGCAGCGCAGCCACCGCATTATAGGCCCCGCGCAGCTTGAACGCGCCGATGGGCTGCATATTTTCCAATTTCAGATAAAATTCTGCGCCACATCGATCCGTCATATAGGGTGACGGCACCATTGGCGTTGCATCTGCCACACCCGCAATCCGTGCACGGGCTGCGAAAATATCAGAGAGGGTCAGCGGCATGTTGGTCTGTTGCCCTGTCGGGGCCCTTTCATCTGGTTTGCTTGGCCCCACAATAGTGTACCGCCCTGCCCGATGAAAACGAAAATCGGACATTTGACCGGACAATCGCGACACAAACCGCAAACAGACTTTAGCGTGAAACGATGTCAGACATGGTCTCCATCATATCCGACACCGCCTGTTGCAATTGCGAAATAAACAATTTTGCCGCCTGCGACTGCGTCGTATAGCCGGGGGTCAATATAGACACGCTGTTTGAAATTTTCGGAATAAACCGGCGAAAGGTCAAATTATCCTGATGTGGGGATTGCAACATATAACTATAGGCCGTCACCATATCACAAACCATCGTACATTGCCCCGCAGCAACAAACTGTAACCCTGGTAAAAATGTACGCAGTTCAATGCGTTTGTTGAATGTGCAGCCTACGGTGCGAAAGGCGGATTCTGTTTGCACCGCGGTTCTGTGTTGGTCAAACAACACGGCCATGGGCCGCCCCTCTAAATCGTGGGGGGTGATGTGGTCCAGCTTGGCCAAGGGATCATCGGATCGCAGCACGCAGAGGCATTCTAGGTCATAATCAATCTGATGGATCGATGCGCGCTGCTGGGGCGTTTCGGAAAACCCTACATCGTATTGTTGTGACGCAATCAAATCTTCGATCATGTCGGATGACCGCATGATCAGGGATACCTGAAAATCGGATCGGTCCTGCAAAAATTTGGTCATGATTTGTGGCAGAAAAATGCTGGATGCCGCTGGATGGCAGGCCACCTGCAATTTCCCGGATTGTAACCGACCAATGCGTTCCAATGTGCGTTCTGCGCGTTCTACTCTGGTCAGGATCTCTTCGCACTCCTCAAGGAAAAAATGCGCCTCGGGGGTTGGAATTAATTTGCTCTGCTGACGGGTGAACAATTGAAATCCCAACTGATCCTCAAGGGTTTGGATCATGGTAGAGACAGCCGGTTGCGTCCGTCCAACCGCGCGCGCGGCTTGCGACATGGATCCCGATCGCATCACCTCGCGAAAGGTTGAGAGTTGGCGAAATGACAGATGCATAGGTATAAACCAATTTTATGAACTTACAGATTTTATTAAATTGCTTTTATGCAAATTGTCCAGTCTTATGATCCCAAGGTGCAACCAAGACGAGAATACAGATGGACCAATTGGCCAAATACATCCTGACCGCATTAATTTGCGTTGTAGCCTTGGGACAATTTGTCCAAGTGATCACGCGCTATGTCCTGCAGGTCCCTGTCATGGGGCTTGAGGAAACAATGCTGTACCCGACGCTGTGGCTGTATATTCTTGGGTCTGTCAATGCATCGCGCGAAAACACGCACATCCGCGCGAATGTTTTGGAAATATTTGTGAAATCAGAACGCGGCACGACAATTCTGGCAATTGTCGGCGAAGTCATCAGCCTGATCGTAGGTCTGTGGTTGCTGTCGTGGGCGTGGGATTACACCCGCTACGCATGGCGCGTCGGGCGCGAAAGCCCAACGTTATACATCCCCACATTCTATTCCGACGTGGCACTGTTATTGGGCATCGCCTCTATGATGCTCTACACAACAATGCATTTACTAACCCACATCAAATCCCTGCGCGGCGGAGCCTAGTCATGATTGAAATCGCACTACTTGCAATTGCAGTTTTGGTCATCACCCTGACGCTGGGCGTGCCGTTACCCTATTGCTTTGGTGCGGCGCTAATGGTGATGTATTTTATCGGTGACGTCACGATGAAGGGCATGATGCTGTGGGGGTTCCAGCAAATGGGCAACCCCGTTTTGCTGGCCATTCCGCTGTTTGTTCTGGCCGGTACCGTCATGTCCGAAAGCGGGATCGCCGCATCGCTGTTGAGGTTTGTCAATGCCTTTATCGGCCATGTGCGCGGGGGGTTGGGCGTTGTCGCGGCCGTGTCCTGCGCGGTGATTGGTGCCATTTCAGGATCGGGTTTAACCGGCATTGCCGCCATCGGACCACTGTTGATCCCCGAAATGGAAAGACGCGGCTATCCGCGCGAATACGCCACAGCGTTGATTGCCAATTCATCTATCTTGGGCCTGCTGATCCCGCCATCTGTGACAATGATTGTCTACGGCTGGGTCACAGACACATCCATTTTGGCCTGTTTTTTGGCAACACTGGGCCCTGGATTGCTGATTATGGTGGCGTTTTCTGTGATCAATCTGGTCATGTCGCGCAAATTCGATCTGATCCTAGATGAAAAACCGAACCTATCTGAACTGAGCAGCGAAGTGGCCAAGCGCGGCATCCATGCCTTTCCCGCATTGTTGATGCCTGTGATCATTTTGGGCGGCATTTATGGCGGTGTCATGACCCCGACCGAGGCGGCCGCCGTCGCCGTTATCTATGCCATTCCTGTGGGTTTTTTGATCTACAAAGGGCTGCGGTGGCAAAATTTCCTATCCGCCAGCAAAGAGGCCGCAACCGCCGTGGGCGCGATCATGATGATGATCTTGTTTTCCATGATCCTAAGCCAGATGTTTGTCTACGAAAGCATCCCACAACAGTTGGTACAGGGCATTTTTGCGATTACCGAAAACAAGGTGTTGTTGCTGATTTTGATCAATATCTTGTTGTTTTTGGTCGGCATGGTTGTCAATGATGTCACAGCGATCATCCTGATTGCGCCGCTGCTGTTGCCGCTGATGCAGGCGATCGGGGTCAGCCCCGTACAGTTTGCGGCCATCATGGGCGTGAATACGGCCATGGGGGGTGTCACGCCTCCCTATGCGTCGATCCTGTATCTGGGCGCGCGGATTGGTCAGGTCAAGGTGACCAAAGTGATCCCGCCTGCCATGAAATTGATTTTATTCGGCTACGTCCCGGTGGTGTTTTTAACATCACTCTGGCCCGACCTATCCCTGTTTTTGCCGCGTCTGTTTGGATACAACGTGGACCCCTAATCCCGCATGAATCTGTCACACAACAAGGAGGACCAAAAATGAAACATGCTCTACTTACGACCGCAACCGCGGCGCTTATGGCACTGGGCAGCTATGCCAGCGCACTTGACCTGAAAATGAGTCACGTGCGCCCCCAAGGTGCAACCATCGATACCGAATTGCGCGCCTTTTCCGCGGCCGTGTCCGAGGCAACCGGCGGTGATGTAAACATCAATATTTTCCCGGCATCGGCCTTGGGCGATTACACAACCGTGCAAGAACGCATCAGCGTGGGCGCGATTGATATGGCAACGCAACCTGCCGCGACAGCAGCCGATCGCCGTATGCAGATCAGTTCATTCCCCTATATGGCGGGGAACTGGGATCAGGCGCGTGCCGTTTATGGCCCCGGTGGTGTTGTGCGCAATGTCATGGCTGACCTATACGCAAAACAAGATATCACAATGCTGGCCGCCTATCCCGTGTATTTCGGAGGTATCGCGTTGAACGTGGAAAACGCAAACCCAGGCTCGGTCGAACCAAACGGCATCAAGGTGCGCGTTCCTGGTATCAAAAGTTTCCAGCTGACCGGTCAGGCCTTGGGCTATATCCCATCCCCCATCCCATTTTCCGAGGCCTTTACAGCCGTACAAACCGGTGTGGTTGACGGCGTGATCGGATCAGGGGCCGAAGGGTATTACGCATCATTCCGCGATGTGACCAAAACCTATATCCCAGCCAACACGCATTTCGAAGTGTGGTACATGATCATTTCGAACAGCAGCCTTGCCGAGCTGTCCGCCGAAGATCAAGCCGCATTGAAAGCAAACGCAGCCGCCTTCGAAGCCACCCGTTGGGAAGTAGCCGAAGCAGATCAAGGCCGCAATGAACAGCGTTTGGTGGATGAATTGGGCGCCACTGTTGCCCAACTAACAGATGCTGATCTGGCTGCAATGGCTGCCAAGGCCCGCGCCGAAGTTTGGCCCGCCGTCCTAGAGGACGTGGGCGCAGATTGGGGTCAAGCGATCCTGGATCAGGTTGCAGCGGCTGCAAATTGATCTAAATCGATGAAAAATGCAGGGGGGCTGACCCGCGCCCCTGCACCTTAGCCGAGGTCACACATGGAAACTGATTATGCAATAATCGGCGGCGGCGTTGTTGGGCTGTCCGTCGCTTGGGGACTGTTACGCGCCGGTAAAACCGTAACGGTTATTGATGGCGATGACGGGTCATTTCGGGCCAGTCGCGGCAATTTCGGTTTGGTGTGGGTTCAATCCAAGGGCATGAACCAGCCCCGTTATGCAAAATGGTCACAACAATCGGCAGGTCTTTGGGCCGAATTTGCCCAAGAATTGGGCCACAACACGGGTCAGGATGTTCCGCTGGAACAACGTGGCGGGTATGATCTGCACTTTTCCGAAGAAAGCCTACAAAAAACAGTTGATGATTACGAAGTGCTGAAAGCGAAACTTGACGGTGATTACCCCTACGAAGTGCTGGGCCACAACGCCCTGCGCAAAGAGGAACCGCATATCGGCCCCAAAGTGGTCGGCGCGATTTTGCATCACCAAGACGGGCATGCAAACCCATTGAAATTATTGATGGCCTTGGCCGCCGATCTGCGCCGTATGGGCGGACGATTGGTCAATGGCAAAACCGTAGCAGACATCCAAAAACCCGATGGCTTTGCCATAACCTGCACCGATGGTACGCGCATTTCCGCGGCCAAGGTGATATTGGCCGCGGGGCTTGGCGCCGCCACTTTGGGCCCGAAACTGGGGTTTCAGGCCCCCATTCGCCCGCAGCGCGGACAGGTTTTGATTACCGAAAAACTGCCCAAACTGATCAACCGCCCATCCCTGATTGCGCGCCAAGTGGACGAAGGCGGCATACAAATCGGCGCCACCAACGAAGAGGTGGGCCACAATGACCGCATCACACAAAGCGGGCTGTCAGGCTTGGCCGCCGACGCCATTGCCGCCTATCCCGCGCTGGCCAAGGCGCAATTGGTGCGATCATGGGGGGCATTGCGCGTGTTGTCGCCCGACGGCCTGCCCATTTACCAAGAAAGCCGCGACATGCCCGGCGCGTTTTTGGTGACCTGTCACAGCGGCATCACCTTGGCAGCCGCGCACGCCCGCCTGTTGCCGCAGTGGCTGGAAAAATCCGAACACGCCCCTAATCTTGAGGTATTCAGTGAAGACCGATTTAACCTTTCGTAACCTTGCACCGCGCGACTGCGTGCCCGTGCAGTTTGACGGCGTGACCTATGATTTGCCTTTGGGCGAAAATCTGGCGGCGGCATTATTGTCGGTGGGGGTAACATCGTTTCGCAAAACCCCTGTATCCAACAGCCCGCGGGGGCCGTTTTGTATGATGGGGGCCTGTTTTGACTGTCAGGTGTCCATTGACGGGGTCATCACGCAGGCCTGCATGACCCAAGTTTCGGAAAACATGGTGGTCAACCGCCCAAATTATGAGGCGTGGGATGACCTATGATGTGATTGTTATTGGGGCGGGCCCCGCCGGACTGACGGCCGCTACGCAGGCGGCACAATCGGGGTTGCGTGTTGCCCTGTTAGACGAACAACCAAATGCGGGGGGACAAATTTACCGCGATGTAGACCGCGCATCCCAAAGCCGTGGCGATATTTTGGGCCGTGATTTTGCCTATGGCCTGACCCTGACGCAGGCTATGGCCAACAGCGGCGTGACCCATCTGCGCGGCGCTGTGGTTTGGTCGATCGAAAACGAATATGACGTCTTATACACCCAAAGTGGTCGCGCGCAGCGGATCAATGCCCGCTACATCATCCTAGCCACCGGTGCCATCGAACGCCCCATGCCGATCACAGGCTGGACATTACCAGGGGTAATGACCGCGGGCGCAGGGCAAATTTTGCTGAAACAATCCGGTATTGTGGCGCAAGGTGCGGTTTTGGTTGGGTCTGGCCCACTGCTGTATCTGCTGGCCACACAAATGATCCGCGCGGGAACGCCACCGCAGGCGATGATCGAAACCCAACGGCGTGGTGATTTCATCCAACCCCTGTCCCATTATATGGGCGCCCTGCGCGGCTGGCCCTTTCTGGTCAAGGGGCTGGGCATGCTGTGGGAAATCAAACGCGCGGGCGTGCCACGCTATACCAGCGCGCGCGACATTGAGATTACGGGTGACACCCATGCCACGGGCATCACGTTCCGCGCAGGTCGTACCGCGCATACACTAGACTGTCAGACCGTCTATCTGCATCACGGTGTGGTGCCGAATACGCAGATTGCCCGATCGCTGGATATTCCCCATGTCTGGGATGAAACCCAGGGCTGTTTTGCGCCCAAATGCGATGATTGGGGCCAAACACAGCGCGATGGCATTTTCATCGCAGGCGACAGCGCAGGGATCGGCGGCGCCAAAGTTGCGGAAATCGCAGGCCAATTATGCGCCCTGAAAATCGCCCAGCTGTCGGGACAGCAGAGCCCAGAACAACTGACCCGCCAAACTGATCCATTGTTCCGACAGCTGGCCCGCGAACGGGCGGCACGGCCATTTCTGGATCGCGCCTATCCGCCCTATGCGCCTGCCCTGTTGCCATCCGATGACACGATCATTTGCCGGTGCGAAGAGGTCACGGCCGGCAAAATACGCGATTACGCACGCATGGGCTGTTTGGGCCCGAACCAGGCCAAGGCCTTTGGCCGCGCAGGGATGGGACCCTGTCAGGGGCGATATTGCGGGTTAACCGTGACGCAGATACTGGCCGATGAAAACAATCAAACCCCAGATGACACCGGATATTACCGCATCCGCCCGCCCCTAAAACCCGTCACATTGGGGGAATTGGCGTTAATGGACACAGATCCCGAATAGAACAAAGGATAAATACATGATTGAACGGATGGAAACCAGCCAAAGGATGAGCAAGATCGTCAAACATAATGGCGTGGTCTATCTGTGTGGTCAGGTGGGCAGTGGCGAAACCGTCACGGATCAAACCCAAGACTGCCTAAAACGGATTGAAACCCTTTTGGAACAGGCAGGATCTGGCCCGCAGCATATTTTGCAGGCCATTGTGTGGCTGTCTGACATGGCCCATTTCGACGAAATGAACGCGGTTTGGGATGCCTGGGTTCCCGCTGGGCATGCGCCCGCACGCGCCTGCGGCGAGGCCAAATTGGCCCGCGATGTGTTAAAGGTTGAGATCATCATTACCGCCGCCTGCCCGCAATAGGTCCGCAGCCCCGATTTGCGGGCCTTGTGCATCTGGACAATTCAGGGCATGACTGTTGCACAACAACAAAATTGTACCCACATGCCCCAACCTGATGACAGCCCCCGAGGATTGGCCTTTGCCGTGACCGCCTATGTGTTATGGGGGGGCTTGCCTCTTTATATGAAGGCATTGTCCCACGTCCCTGCCTCCGAAGTTGTGGCGCATCGTGTGTTATGGTCTGTTCCTGTCGCGGCATTGATCCTGATCGTGCTGCGCCGAACCGGTGATTTGATCCAAGCCCTGCGCCAACCGCGCATATTGGGCATGGCGGCCCTGACGGCTGGATTGATTTCGGTCAATTGGCTGACCTATGTCTATGCGATTGCCACCGATCAGGCATTGGATGCGGCCTTGGGGTATTATATCAACCCGCTGTTTAGTATTGTACTAGGGTTCTTCATATTGGGCGAACGCCTGCGGCCTGCACAATGGGTATCGATCTGTTTTGCATTACTGGCGGTGGTGATATTAACCTATGAATTGGGAAAACTGCCTTGGATTGCGCTGGTTTTAACCGTGACATGGGGATTTTATGCACTGTTCAAAAAATCCCTGCCCATTGGCCCGAACCAAGGGTTTTTGTTAGAGGTTCTGATCCTTAGCCCCTTTGCCATCGGCTATGTTGCCTATCTGTCATGGACGGGGCAAAACAGCTTTGCCTCGCTATCATGGGGCACAACTTGGTTGTTGATGGGATCAGGCGCGATTACCGCGATCCCTCTGATTATCTATGCCAATGGGGCAAAACTGTTGTCGCTGACAACAATTGCGATGCTGCAATATATCGCGCCGACGTTCATTTTTCTGACGGCACTGTTCATTTTCAACGAACCCTTTGGCTGGGAAAAACAGGTGGCGTTCCCACTGATTTGGACCGCATTGGCCATTTATTCGGGCAATTTGATCTGGCGACGGCGTGCGTCTAGGCGGGTTTGAACCCTAGGGTCAGCTGGTCGTCGTCATGCAAAATCAGCGGGCGTTTCATCACGGCAGGATAGGCGCGAATTATCTGTTCGGGGGTTTGGGCGCGCTCGGCATCAGTTAGGTCGCGCCACGTTTTCGATGACCGATTGACGATAGAATCACCAAATTGCGCAATGGCACGCGCCAAGATAGCATCCTCTAATGCCATCTCGCGTACATCGATCAGCGTGGCATTGGGATAGTGTTTCTTGGCTTTGCGGCATGTATCGCAGTTTTTTAGCCCAAATATTTGCATATTTACACCTATTTTGTGAATTCCGCGTTTTTTATAGCGATTACCCTTGCTTTTTCCAATGCGAAAACCACACTATAGGCGTGACCACCGATATTAAGACCCCTCCGACTTCTATTAAGACGGACGTAGTAATGCCGTTGTATCATGGGCCTCGCATTTCAGAGGTGACTAGTAGAAGGAGACACGGGACATGCCTACAGGCACCGTGAAATGGTTTAACACAACCAAAGGTTTCGGATTTATTGCACCTGATGATGGTGGCAAAGACGTATTCGTACATATTTCAGCTGTTGAGCGTTCTGGGCTGCAAGGCCTGAACGAAAATCAGAAAGTAAACTACGAAGTTCGTGACGGTCGTGATGGCCGCGTAATGGCTTCTGACATTAGCGCTGTTTAATTACGCCTTTTGCAATCTCTGCGCCTCTTGACCAGCAAACTGAATCAGGTCGCGCATAAAGGGTTTTTCAAGATCCACGTCACGCGTGGCCGCAAAGAGGCCGCGCGTGATTTTATTTTGGGTCAAGGGACGCGTGATATAATCCGAATGATATTTCACTTCGCGCACGACCCAATCGGGCAGAACGGTCACCCCGCGGTTTGACGCAACCAACAACAAAATAACGGCCGTTAATTCCACCTGACGCACATGGGCTGGTTCGACCTTAGCCGGGATCAACAGCTGGTTAAACAAATCCAAACGACTGCGATCAACGGGATAGGTGATCAATGTCTCACCGCGGAAATCCTCGGCCTCGATAAAGGGTTTTTGCGCCAAGGCATGCTGGGACGATGCGACAAAAACGGGCGCATAATCGAACAGATGGGTAAATGTCACGCCGGCCAGATTTTCAGGGTCCGATGACACCACCAGATCCACATCCTCTTTTTGCAGCGCAGGCAGCGCATCAAAGGCCAAACCGGGACGTATATCAACATCGACATCAGGCCACAGTTTACGAAACCGTTCCAACACGGGAAACAGCCATTCGAAACAGGCGTGGCATTCGATAGCGATGTGCAATCGGCCCGATCGTCCACTGCGCAATGCGCTAAATTCATGTTGTAACGCATCAATTTCGGGCAACACGCGTTCCGCCAGCCGCAAAAACCGCAGGCCCGCGGCGGACAGGCGCAGCGGCTTGGACCGCCGCACAAACAATTCAACGCCGGTCTGTTCCTCAAGGCTTTTGATCTGATGGCTGAGGGCGGATTGGGTAATGTTCAAAACATCTGCCGCCCGCCCCACGCCTCCGGTGTCATGTATGGCTTTTACCGTGCGCAAATGGCGCAATTCGATGTGCATTTTCATATGAAACTCATAAACATGTTTAGTTTTATGAATTTGCCTCAAATAAATCGGTATGGCAAGGTGTATTCAAATCACAAGGATCACAAAAATGCCCACACCCAAGATTTCATTCGAATTTTTCCCGCCCCAATCCTTTGAGGCCTCGTTCCGATTATGGAATACGGTACAAACCCTGTCACCGCTAAACCCTGAATTCGTGTCCGTCACCTATGGCGCGGGGGGAACCACGCGCGACCTAACGCACGAGGCTGTCACCGTATTACACCGCGAAACAGGACTAAACGTGGCTGGGCATTTAACCTGCGTCAACGCCACGAAACAAGAAACATTGGAAATTGCCAAATCCTATCATCAGGCGGGTGTCACCAGCATTGTGGCCCTGCGCGGCGATGCGCCCAAGGGCCAGTCCAAATTCACGCCCCATCCCGACGGGTTTGCGGATTCTGTTGAATTGATCCAAGCCTTGGCAGATCTGGATTTATTTATAATACGTGTTGGCGCCTATCCCGAAAAACACCCCGAGGCTGCGGACCAAGCCCAAGACATCGCATGGCTGAAACGGAAATTGGACGCAGGCGCGACTGAGGCGATTACGCAATTTTTCTTTGATGCCGAGGATTTTTTACGGTTCCGCGATAAATGCGCTGCCGCAAGTATTCACCAAAAAATTATCCCCGGAATTTTGCCAATTGAAAATTGGGCGGGTGTTCAACGCTTTGCCGCGCGCTGTGGGGCCAAAATCCCCACTTGGCTGGCAGAAGCATTCGACAAGGCCACACGCGACAACCGCTGTGATTTATTGGCCACCGCAGTCTGTTCGGAATTGTGCAGCGATCTTATGGACGAAGGGGTACAGGATCTGCATTTCTACACCCTCAACCGCCCAGAACTGACACGCGATGTGTGTTTTGCCTTGGGCTGCACGCCAAAACTGACGTTAGATCACGTTGCATAGATAATGGGGGCCACGCGCCCCCAGTGTCACGGCCACATCCGTTTGAAAATGTTGTTTTTGTGCAAAATCAAATGGGAAAACGCGCCTGCTATATGCAGGGCAATCAGGGCCAAAAACATAAACTTCATGACTTCGTGCGCCTCGGCGGCGTTGTCGTTCATGCCAAACCACGCGACCATACCCGAAATCGGCATCAAAATACCCAGCGCATAGGTGCCCAAATGGACCACTTCAGACAGTTTCTGTGTCAGCGCGGAACCCTGCTGCGGATAGGCGGGAACGCCCGTGTTTTGACGCACATAAAACCGATACACTGTCAGCAATAAAATCGCGATGCCCCCCGCAACATGCCCCGCCACAAGCGGATCAAAGGACACGGCAATACCGTCCATCACCTTATCAAAGGCGCCTTTGATCGATTCATGAAAAATGAACTGGACCGCAAACAGCACCACTAGGGTCCAATGCAGGGTGATTTGTTTTTTCGAATATTTTGTCATGTGATCCTCGTCTTGACGGATATAGTGTCGCCTATATTACGGGACACAAATGGGATTCCGTCGCAAAAACAGGTGGCAGACACAAAATATTTTGCAACCCTCGCTGGATCACACCGCCCTATTTCAACGACCGGGCCAAAAATGCACGGGTTGCCGGTTCTTGGGGGTGTTCAAAAATCGCCTCTGGCGGGCCCTCTTCCAATATTTTGCCACCTTGCAAGAAACACACCTTGTCCGCAGCTTGGCGGGCAAAGCCCATTTCATGGGTCGCCAAAACCATTGTCATACCGCGCGATTTAAGGGTCAATATTACATCCAAAACCTCGCCCACCAATTGGGGATCCAAGGCGGATGTGATTTCATCAAACAACATAACCTCGGGCTGCATCGCCAGCGCGCGCACAATGGCCACACGCTGTTGCTGGCCACCCGACAGTTGGTCCGGATATTGGTGCATCCGATCAGCCAGTCCAAAGGTTTCGAACAGATGTTCCACTTCGGGCTGAATATCGCGTTTCGATTTGCCCAACACGCGTTTTGGGGCAAGCATTGCATTGTCCAAAGCGGTCATATGGGGAAACAGGTTATAGCTTTGAAAAACCATACCGATACGCGCACGCACCGATTGTGGGTCGATACCGGGGACTGAAATATCGTCCCCGTCCAACAAAATCTCTCCGTCTTCGATGGGTTCAAGCAGGTTGATGCACCGCAATAACGTGGATTTACCCCCCCCCGATGCACCGATCAAACAGACCGTTTGCCCATCATACACGTCCAAATCAATCCTGTTGCAAACGGCTGTTTCTCCAAAATACTTTGTGACGTTTTTTAACTGTAACTTGGGTTTCATCGCCGTTCCCGCATTTGTCGTGCCATTAGATAATCTGCATAACGCGTGGCGGGGATTGTGATGACCAAGAAAATTATGGCCGCACCGACATAGGGTGTAAAATTGGCCAATAGCGATTTGAACACGCCCGCCTGTCTGAAAATTTCAACAGGTCCAATAAAGCTAAGTAGCGACACATCCTTTTGCAGGGCGATCAGCATGTTCATCTGGCTTGGCACCACATTGCGCATCGCTTGTGGCAAAATCACATCGCGCATGACCTGCCGTTCGCTTAGCCCCAATGACAGGGCAGCGGCGCGTTGGCTGTGATGCACGCTGTCGATTCCCGATCTGAAAATTTCAGCCACATAGGCCGAATACGTCAAAATCAACGCAACCGACCCCCACAGATAGGGCGAATTCCACGGTCGTGGCAGCCCCAATCCGGGTATACCAAATCCGATCAAGTAAACAGTCAAGACAACAGGCACACCGCGAAAGACATCCGTAAACGCCGCCCCCAAAATCCGCAGTGGGAACATCGCAGGCGATTTCGCATTCCGCGCCAGCGCAATCAGCAGCCCCAGCACCGCAATCGCCGGTGCAGACCACGCGAAAATCATAACGTTTACAACGAATGCATCCAGCAATTTGGGAAAGGTTTTTTGCAATACCTCCCAATTGAAAAAGCTCTTTTGGACTTTATGCCAGCCAGGTGTCATCGGGACAAAAACATATAAACACAAGATTGCCACGGCTGTGCTGACCGTGGCAATCGTTATGGATTTGCGGCGCTGATGGCGTTCATACATCTGCCGCCGCGTCATAGGTTTTGATGAGGGTTTGGTCATATTATTGGATCAATGGAACCCCTGTTGTATCCTGTAACCACTGCGCTTCGATTTGGGCCAGTGTTCCATTTGCGGTTAGCGCGTCCAAGGCGGAGTCAACGCATTCTTTTAATGGGTTGCCTTCCTCCATCAACATACCAAACTGGTCCGGGTTATCGCCGGCATCCGCAGGGAATTGCCCAATCACCTTGGATCCTTCGATCATGACGGCACTTAGGAACAGCGCGGTTGGCAAATCAAACAGCGCCCCGTCAATCTGATTGGCTGACAGCGCCGCATTGACATCTGCGTTATCGCCATAAAGCAGCGGTGCCGCCGCAGGCTGAATTACCGTTTCCAATTTTGGCACTGCCGTTGTCGATCCGACGGCCCCCCATTGCAGGGATTTCAACGCCTCCATAGTGGGGGCGGTGTCAACGGATCCAGGCCCGACCAAAACCGCCATAGGTGCGGTGTAATAGGGTTTCGAAAAATCCACCACCTGATCGCGTTCGGGCGTAATAGAATATTGCTGCATATTCAGGTCGAAATTCTTGGCCCCAGGCTGGATCGCTTCGTCAAAGGACGAACGCACCCAAACCACGTCACCTTGATCAAAGCCCATTTCTTGCGCCACAGCATAGGCCACCGCAGCCTCAAAACCCTGACCGCTTTCTGGTGCGTCATCCATGACCCATGGGTAATAGGCCGGATTGCCGGTCGCAATCGTCAATTTGCCATCAGTCAGCGTTTTGCCAGTTGCACAAGTATCGGCATAGGCCGTTGTTGCAAGCACAGTCAATGCCAGACATGTTGTCGAAAATAGAGTCATGATATTACACCCTGTTTTAATTTTTCGCTAAACGATATGACGCGCATCGGCCACAAGTCCAGACTTAATATAACTGTTTTGTGGCCTATGACGTTGTTCCGCCAATCGCTGATGTTAATTCAGCCGCTGCATGTATAACGTGCTGCGCCAAATCCGCCGCGTTTTCCATGCTCAGCCGACTGACGGGGCCGGATATGGATATCCCTGCAACAACTTCACGATTATAATCAAAAACAGGCGCCGCAATACATCGCATGCCTAGGTTTTTTTCTTCGTTATCCAACGCGTATCCAGCTGATCTGATGTTTGCCAGATCCTGTATGACACCCTCGACGGTGGTGATTGTATGGGCGGTGTAGCGTGTTAATGTCATATCCCGCAACAACCTTGCCTGTAGGGTTGTCTCCATATTGGCCAGTAACGCCTTGCCAATTCCCGACGCATGCATTTGCGACAGTGTTCCGGGTGGGAAAAAGGCGCGAATGCTTTCGTGGGTTTCCACTTGGCTTAGAAACAAAACCATGCCTTCACGTTCAACACCTAAGTTGGCTGTTTCACCGGTAATTTCCATCAATCGCCGCATCACGGGCCTCGCGCGATCAACCAAACTGGTCCGCCGCAAAAATCGCGACCCAATCACAAAGGCGCGTGGACCAATGTGCCAAACCTGTTCAGCGGGATCAAATTCAACCAACCCCTGCCCCTGTAATGTAATCAATATGCGATAAACCGTAGCCGGGGATTGGCCCGTTTCCTCGGCCAATACGGTTAACGGCTTACCCTGCTCTTCGCTAAGATAGGCAAAGACATTCAATGCACGATCAAGCGATTTGATCGTATTTTGTTCGGTTTTATCAATCCAGCCCCGTGGACGGCCACGCGCACGACGGGGGTGCTTTTGGGGTGAATCTGACGGGTCCATGATAGCACATTTCAAATAAGTGAAAAACTGTTTCATTATATGAAAAATATAAGTGTCTGACAAGAATATATCTTTTGAAAATTTATCCGAATTAGTCGAATTTCTAAAAATATATCCAGCGTAGCGCTTTCACCGTATTATGTACGTATTACACAGGAGACGACCCATGAGCTTTCAAAATCCAGTTTTCATTCCAGGACCCACCAATATTCCTGAACAACTGCGCAAAGCATGCGACATGCCAACCATCGATCACCGTTCGCCGTTGTTTGGGCAAATTTTGCATCCAGCACGCGCCGCTGTGAAACAAATTTTGAAATCCAAAACGGCCGAGGTATTTATATTCCCATCCTCTGGCACAGGCGGCTGGGAAACCGCCTTGACCAACACACTGTCAGCAGGCGACAAAGTTTTGGTTGCGCGCAACGGAATGTTTAGCCACCGTTGGATCGATATGTGCCAGCGCCACGGCTTGGACGTAACCATCGTAGATACCCCTTGGGGCCACGGCATCCCAGCAGATCGTTACCACGACATTTTGGCAGCTGATACAGGCCATGAAATCAAAGCTGTGCTTGCGACACATAACGAAACGGCAACAGGTGTTCTGTCGGACATTTCCGCCGTGCGCCGTGCAATGGATGATGCAGATCACCCCGCCTTGTTGTTTGTCGATGGCGTTTCCTCAATCGCGTCGGTTGATTTTCGGTTTGACGACTGGGGCGTGGATGTCGCGGTAACAGGATCGCAAAAAGGGTTCATGCTGCCCGCCGGCCTTGCCATTGTTGGGTTCAGCCCCAAAGCAATCGCGGCAACCAAAACCGCAAAATTACCTCGCACATTTTTTGACATTCATGACATGGCCAAAAGCTATGATAACAATGCCTATCCCTATACCCCAGCGGTAGGGTTGATGAATGGATTGAACCAGTCCTGCAAAATGCTTCTAGACGAAGGCATGGACAATGTCTTTGCCCGTCACAATCGGATCGCCAGTGGTGTGCGCGCGGCGGTGCGGGCTTGGGGGCTGGACCTATGTGCTGCTGATCCATCGGTTTATTCAGACACAGTCAGCGCGGTACGCACCCCTGCGGGGTTTAACGCCACCGACATTGTGACGCTTGCTGCCGAAAAATACGGCGTGGCCTTTGGCGTAGGCCTAGGCGATGTCGCAGGCAAGGTGTTCCGCATTGGCCATCTGGGCAGCTTGACCGACGTCATGGCCCTATCCGGCATTGCCACGGCTGAAATGTGTATGGTCGATCTGGGCCTAAACATCACCCTAGGATCGGGGGTTGCAGCGGCGCAGGAACATTACCGCGCCACGAACAACAAACTTGCCCACAAGGATGCTGCATGATGAAAGACGCAAACTTTGAAATCCCAACCTATCAGGACATGTTGGACGCCCATGAACGGATCAAACCGATTATTCGCGAAACGCCTGTGCGCACGTCGGATTATTTGAATGAACTGACAGGGGCGACATTATTTTTCAAATGCGAAAATTTCCAAGAACCGGGTGCGTTCAAAGTGCGCGGTGCCGCAAATGCCGTGTTTGGATTGACAGACGATCAGGCAAAATTGGGCGTGGCCACCCATTCGTCGGGCAACCATGCGTCCTGCCTGTCCTATGCGGCGATGCGTCGTGGGATACCCTGCAACGTCGTCATGCCCCACACCGCCCCCCAAGCGAAAAAGGACACGGTCCGCCGATACGGCGGGATCATTACCGAATGCGAACCGTCCACCACATCGCGTGAGGCAACGTTCGCACAAATACAACAGCAAACGGGCGGCGATTTTGTGCATCCCTATAACGACCCGCGCGTGATTGCAGGCCAAGGTACCTGTTCCAAGGAATTCATGGAACAAACTGGCGGATTGGACATGGTCGTGGCCCCCATCGGCGGTGGTGGAATGGTATCGGGGACCTGTTTGACCCTGTCGACACTGGCACCCGAAACAAAAATTATTGCAGCAGAACCTGAACAGGCTGATGACGCCTATCGCAGTTTCAAAGCGGGCTATATCATCGCAGATGATGCCCCCAAAACCATCGCCGATGGCCTGTTGGTGCCGCTGAAAGAACGGACATGGCATTTCGTATCAAACCACGTCAGCGAAATTTATACCGCCAGTGACGCCGAAATTATCGACGCGATGAAACTAAGCTGGAAACACCTGCGCATGGTGATTGAACCATCCTCGGCGGTGCCCTTGGCAATTGTTTTGAAAAACCCCCAAGCGTTTCAGGGCAAGCGCGTGGGTTTGATTATAACGGGCGGTAATGTGGATTTGGACAAATTACCGTGGCTAACAGCTGCGTAAGCAAAGGATATATACAATGAAAGACGTACAAAATTTTGACGAATACGAAGTTGGCTTTGACATCCCCGCGAAACCCGGCATGGATGAAAATGACATCCAAACCCCTTGCTTGGTCTTGGACCTAGATGCGCTAGAGCGGAACATCAAAAAAATGGGTGATTATGCAGCGGCCCATGGCATGCGTCACCGCGTTCACGGCAAGATGCATAAATCCGTTGATATTGCCAAGCTACAGGAAACTTTGGGCGGGGCTTGTGGTGTATGCTGTCAGAAAGTGTCCGAAGCAGAAGTATTCGCCCGCGGCGGAATCCGCGATGTGTTGGTATCAAACCAAGTGCGCGAGCCTGCCAAAATCGACCGCTTGGCCCGTTTGCCGAAATTGGGTGCACGCACAATCGTGTGTGTAGATGATATCGCCAATGTGACCGAGCTGTCGGACGCGGCCCAGCGCCATGGCGCTGTGATTGAATGTTTGGTCGAAATCGACTGTGGCGCAGGGCGCTGTGGCGTGACCACTACCCCCGCCGTTGTTGAAATTGCCCAAGCGATTGATGCGGCAGAGGGTTTGAAATTTGCAGGCATTCAGGCCTACCAAGGCGCGATGCAGCATATGGATAGCTATGAAGACCGCAAAGCGAAAATTGACGCAGCTGTCGCCATGGTCAAGGATGCGGTTGACACATTGAAAACCCATGGGATCGCGTGCGACATCGTTGGCGGTGGTGGTACCGGTTCTTACTACTTTGAATCAAATTCAGGCGTTTACAACGAACTGCAATGCGGATCCTATGCCTTTATGGATGCAGACTATGGCCGCATTCTGGACAAAGATGGAAAGCGCATCGACCAAGGTGAATGGGAAAACGCGATGTTCATTCTGACCACCGTTATGAGCCACGCCAAAGCCGATAAAGCAATCGTCGATGCTGGCCTAAAGGTGCAGTCCGTCGACAGCGGCCTGCCGTTTATTTACGGGCGCGATGATGTGGAATATATCAAATGCTCGGATGAACACGGTGTCGTGATGGACAGCCACGGCGTGCTAAAGGTCAATGACAAATTGAAACTGGTCCCCGGCCATTGCGACCCGACCGCAAACGTTCACGATTGGTACGTGGGTGTGCGCAATGGTGTTGTTGAAACCGTCTGGCCAGTTTCCGCACGTGGTCGCGCATATTAAATCCACATTTCAAGATCGGCAGGTACCAAGTGTGCCTGCCAAAAATATAAATAGGAGGATGCGATGTTTATCGTTCCAGAACGATCAATCGCTGAATTGGTGACGCGTGCCGATGCCTTTGACGCGGTTGAACAGGTCTTTGCGGCAATGGCGGCGCAAAACGCCTATAATTTCCCCGTCATACGCGAAGCTATCGGACACGAAGATGCACTATATGGCTTTAAGGGGGGATTTGACCAAGCTGGTTTAACCTTGGGCCTAAAGGCCGGTGGGTATTGGCCACATAACTTGGAAAAACGGGGCTTGATCAACCACCAATCAACCGTATTTTTGTTTGATCCAGACACGGGCATGCCAACTGCGATGGTGGGCGGCAATCTGTTGACGGCACTGCGCACCGCTGCGGCATCATCCGTATCCATCAAACACTTGGCCCGTTCAGATGCCAAAGTTTTGGGTATGATCGGCGCAGGGCATCAGGCCACATTTCAGCTGCGCGCCGCACTAGAACAGCGCAATTTTGACAAGGTAATCGGCTGGAATTACCACCCCGAAATGCTACCCAATATCGCAAAGGTCGCCCAAGAGGCTGGCGTCGAGTTTCAAGAGGCTAGCCTAGAGGATATGCGCCAAGCAGATGTGATTATTTCCATCACATCCGCCTTTGCCCCATCCTTGATGCGCGATCATGTCAGCGCAGGCTGTCATATTGCCTGTATGGGAACCGATACAAAGGGCAAGCAAGAATTGGACCCAGCCATTCTGGCCGATGCCCGCGTATTTACAGATGAAATCGCCCAATCCATCACCATAGGCGAGGCACAGCATGCTATCGGATCAGGCTTGATACAACAAAGCGACATCACCGAAGTTGGCGCCGTTATAAATGGCACGCATCCAGGACGACAATCAGATCAGGACATCACCATCTTTGATGGAACAGGCGTCGGGCTGCAGGACCTTGCCGTTGCATCCAAGGTCGTAGAACTGGCCAAATCCAAAGGCTTGGCCATCGAAGTTGATTTCTAGGTTCAGATCGGTTCGGTCAGATAATTTAAAAGGGCGCTGCAATCTGCAGCGCCCTTTTAAATTAAATCAGCCAACGAAATTTTCAGTTGTACAAACCAGCGCTGCGCGCCCGCAATCGCAACAGCGCTAGAACCGTATCAATGGTTGGTGTTGCAATCCCTGTCACACGGCCCAATTCCTGTACCGAAGTGACCAAGGCATCAATTTCCATAGGACGTCCTTGGTCAAGGTCCTGTAACATGGATGTGCGATGCGCCCCAACAGCAGCCCCACCCGCAATGCGGCGATCCACATCAATGGGGAATTTCACGCCCAAGGCTTCGGCGATATGTTGCGCCTCGACCATCATATTGCGCGCAACCTGCCGCGTGCCCTCATCCGTGCACAACACATCTAATGTGGCATGTGTCAGCGCTGAAATAGGATTGAACGACAGGTTTCCCCACAGCTTGACCCAAATTTCATCACGTAATTTCGGACGAACGGGCGCTTTTAACCCCGCCTGCGATAACGCCTGTGACAGGGCTACAGCACGATCCGATTTTGATCCATCAGGTTCGCCCAGTGAAAACCGGTTTCCTTCGATGTGTTTGATGACACCCGGTTCGATCACTTCAGCTGCGGGGTAAACGACGCAGCCCAGTACGCGATCCGGCCCAAACCCGTCCCATTGGGCATTGTCAGGATCGACAGATGCCAACCGCGTGCCATCCAGATCGCCGCCCAGTTTATGAAAATACCACCAAGGCACCCCATTCACGCCGGACACAATGGTGGTGTGATCCCCGATCAATGGGGCCATTTTCGACACAACAGGCGGTACGGAATGCGCCTTAAGCGTGACGATAATGTAATCTTGCACCCCCAAATCCGCGGGGTTGTCCGACGCTGTGACAGATACGTTGGTTGTCTGATCCTCTTCTATCAAGGTCAGACCATTTTTCTGCATCGCGGCCAAATGGGGTCCGCGGGCGACCAAACTGACATCTGCGCCAGCTTGGGCCAGTTTTACGCCCATATAGCCGCCAATCGCCCCTGCCCCAAAAATACATATTTTCATTGCGTCCCACTCCTACGCTGGTGTCACTAGACCCAGTTTTTCGGCCATGCCGATGCGCTGCATTTTGCCGGTCGCCCCTTTGGGGATTTCATCCATGATAACAACTTTGCGGGGCACTTTGAAATCGGCCATCCGCTGCGCGGCAAATTCGCGGATATCCTGTTCCTCGGCGGCTTGACCATCGCGCAACACCACGGCGGCGGCGACTTCTTCACCCAATTTCGGATGGGGCAAGGCAAAGGTCACAACCTGTTGAATGGCCGGGTGATCCATCAAAACGCCATCCACCTCAAGCGGTGAAATTTTTTCGCCACCACGATTGATGATTTCTTTCAATCGACCGGTCAGTTCCAAATATCCGTCTGCGTCAAAGGCACCCTGATCACCGGTGCGGAACCACCGTTCCCCATTGTAGTCAAAGAAATTCTTTTCGTTCGCTTCTGGATTACCTTCGTAGCCGGGGGTGACATTCGGGCCTGAAATCACCACTTCGCCCGTACCTTCGATCAAGTGGTTTTCAATTTCATGCGCGATGGCAACCTTGGGCCCCGCGGCCTTGCCCACAGACCCCGGTTTTTGGCGATCAAGCGGGTTACAGCACATCTGATGGGCCGCCTCGGTCATGCCATAGGCCTCGATCACGGGGGCGTTAAATGTTTTGTTTAACGCCTCCATCACCTGCGCGGGCAGCGATGCGGAGGATGAGCGCAAGAACCGCAGTGGAATATCGGCGATCACATCTGCATTGCGCGTGGCGCGTGATAAAATCGCCTGATGCATCGTCGGCACAGCGGTGTACCACGTGGGGCGCGCCTGCGTCATCATGGTAAAGAAATTCATCGCATTGAACCCTTCTGTACAATAGATGGATCCACCTGCGGCAAAGGTGGCCGAAACGGCCGCCACCAATCCGTGAATGTGGAACAACGGCATGACATTGAGGCAGCGATCATCAGGCGTCAGCGCCAGCGATTGCGCGATATTTTGCGCCGATGCCGCCACATTGGATTGCAGCAATGGCACGATTTTGGGGCGTGATGTTGTCCCGGATGTGTGCAATATCAATGCAATATCATCCTGCGTGGGGGCGCCGGGGCTGGCTGGGTTGGCCTGTGGGCCATGCAATGAAAATTCCCCTGCCCGTGATTTGGCAACCAAGCGAATGATCATCAAACCCAATTTTTGGGCCGCGGCCAAGGCAGGTCCATCATATGTATCAGGCAGAATGATCGCCTTGGCGCTTAAGTCGTCAAGGTAAAACGCAAATTCATCTTCGCGGTAGCTTGGGTTCAATGGCGCCGTTGTGGCAGCTTGGGCCACACAGATAAACGCGGATGCCATATCTGAACCATTGGGCAATACGATCGCAACACGATCTTGGGCGGATACCCCAAAACTGCGCAACACATCTTGGACGGTGTTAGCTTGCTGGCGCAAACCAGCATAGCTTAGCCATTCGCGGCCCGGTGCGCCCAATGCAGGGGCCGCATCTGGATGCTGGGCAATCAGATCTGATAATGTCGTTTTCATTGGAACGCTCCTTATGAACTTTTGTTCAGCTTTGGCCGCTTGCTGGGCACATGCAAACGGTGTTTTGTTTTAGATAAGAGTGCCGAGACGACAGGCAACACAAAGAAAATCGCAGATAATACAATGAAGGTTGCTGATAGTGGCCGCTCGATGAAGACCAAGATGTTGCCTTGCTCTGAAATCAGGCTTTGGCGGAAACTTTTTTCCATCAATGGTCCCAAAACCAAGGCCAGAACCAGTGGTGCGAGGGGATATTCAGCCTTGCGCAGGATATAGCCGCCGACACCAAAGGCAAAGATCAACCAAACATCGTGCATTTTTTGCGATGGTGCAAAACCGCCGACAATACAAAGCACAACAACCAAGGCACATAGCACCGTAAATGGCATCCGCAGTGCCCAAACGAACACTGGGATCAATGCAATGTTTACGATCACAGCTGCAAAATTGGCGGTGTACAAAGATGAAATCAAACCCCAAACAAAATCTGGTTGTTCAATAAACAACATTGGGCCAGGCACCAGCCCCCACATCACCATACCACCAAGCAGCAGCGCAGTTGTGGGCGAGCCAGGAATACCAAGCGTTAGCATAGGTAACAAACTGCCCGTAGATGCCGCGTTGTTGGCGGTTTCAGGCGCAGCGACACCTTCGATGTTACCTTTGCCAAATGTGTCACGCTTTTTCGAGAATTGTTTGGCCAAGCCATAGGACATCAATGCGGCCGGTGTGGCGCCCGCTGCGGGCAACATGCCCACAAAAAATCCCAATAACGATCCAAATGACATGGTTTTCCAAAGCTGGTTCATACGCTTTAACCCAGCCCAAAGGTCACGCAATGATATTTTGGCGGGTGTTACGGTCGGGGTCGTTTTAGAGGTTTCAATCGTATATAGAATTTCACCTAAGCCATAGGTCCCAATGGCCAAAACCAAGAATGAAATTCCAGAATAAAACCCCGGCAAATCACCAAAAATCAGGCGTGGTTGACCAGATATCAGATCCAGCCCGACACTGGACAGGACAAGCCCCAAACAGATCATCATGATGGTTTTAAGCACATCATCCCCGCCCAAACCAACGAATGTTGTAAAGGCAAGCAGGACCAGCGCGAATTCCTCGGCCGGACCAAAGCTAAGTGCGACATCCGCCAATGGGGCCGCAAACAACGTAAACAGAACAACCGAAAACGTGCCCCCCACAAACGATGCGACGGCAGCGGCAATCAGGGCCAGACCAGCTTGGCCCTGTTGTGCCATAGGTCGGCCATCAAATGTCGTAGCAACAGCGGTGGATGCACCAGGTATCCCCAATAGGATCGCTGAAACAGCACCCCCATACATAGCCCCATAATAAATAGCCGCGAGCAAAATTATTGCAGAAGTCGGTGGTACGATAAATGTCAGCGGCAATACAATGGCGACACCATTGACCGACCCCAATCCAGGCATCGCGCCAATGAACAGTCCTGCCGTGACCCCGAGTATAACGATAAACAGATTAAGCGGCGTTAGGGACGTAGCAAAGCCATCCGCCAAAAGCGATAGAAGTTCCATAGAAAGCCCTCGAAAAACTAGAAGAAGATAGCATAAAGCGGGACAAAGAAAGGCTCTGTTATCCCCTTGGGCAGCAAGATTTTGAGGGTAACTTCGAAGAAGAAGAATAACCCCATAGGTGTCAGCATCGATAACAATACCGATAACGTCCAGCTATGTTTGCCGAAAATTTTAGTGTACCAAAACAAAAAAGCTGGCAAGGCAATGTATGCCCCGATGATTGGTATCAAAGCTATAGTAACGGCGATTGAAGCAATCACCGCAAGCAAAGGTTTGATCATTGTTTTGTCAAATTCAACGTTTAAGCTGGCTTCGCTGCTGGCAGGGCGTACAAACACACCAATACCGCAAATCAATATTATCAAAGACCCCCAAAACGGAAATGCGCCACCGCCTGGACCACCTGTCTGGCCATTCCAACCGATTGGCAATAAAATCGCGTGGCTCATAATATATAATGCAAGCGCAACCAATCCGCCTGCAACAATGCGATCAAAACTCATTTTTATACACCTGTTGAATATTGGTCCGACACAGGGCCGGACCATTTATTTTTTGTTTTGTTAAGCTTATTCGATCGCGGCCAAAATTGTTCCATGCTTCGCGCGTTCATCCATGAAATATGCCTGTAGATCGTCTCCGGTCAGCATATCTGAAACCAACGCTTTGCTTGACGCATATTCTTGCCACTCGGCTGTTTGGCCCAACTTGACCAACATATCGGTGTAGAACTCGACGGCCTCTGCGGGCATGCCTTTGGGCGCGACAAACGACCGCTGCATCCAATACACGATATCATGCCCCATTTCGCGAGCCGTCGGAACATCTGGGAAAATATCTAAACGCTCTGGTGTGAACGCCACGATTGGACGTACTTTTCCAGCTTGCCAGAAACCCATCTGCTCGGCCGGATTGTTCACAGTCGCGTCGATGTGATTACCAACAAGGTTTTTGGCAACTGTTCCGCCCCCTTTAAAGGGAACATAGGTGTGACGAATACCAAATTCCTTTTCCAGCATAGCTGTCACAAGGCTGTCCTCTTGGCCGGTACCGGTACCACCCATTTTCCAGCTGCCGCCTGCTGCCTTAACGGCGGCAACGTAATCATCCAATGTCTGAATATCGCTGTCCGCATTCACCCAAAGAACAAACGTATCCATAGCCATACGCGCCAGTGGTGTGAATTCTTCGATGTCAACACCAATGTCGGTCCGCAGCGGTGTTGTGTAATAGGAATTCAATGTCGCCATGATAACATGGGCATCACCCTCTTTGTCTTTGAGGTAACGCAATGCTTCGGCACCTGATCCGCCACCTTTGTTGACAGGCAGCACCGGCATGTTGGATAGGTTTTCTTTTTGGATGATAGATTGGAACAAACGCGCGATACGATCTGCACCGCCGCCCTGTCCAGCCATGATCACCATTTCAATCGGCTTTTGTGGTTTCCAATCGGCTGCAAAAGTTTGACCAGCACTTGCCAGCATCGCCATGGATGATACCGCGGCCAGGGTGAAACGACGTGTAACTTTGTTAATCATTTTTAATTTCCTCCACGAAATTCGGATTTGCACCGCCCTCCCTAGACTGAAACAAACCACATGAATGAAACTAATGAATAATTAGGCAGCAAATTTCGCAAGAAAATTAGTGTTGTGTTGTTTTTAATGATTGCAACAAAATGCATATTTGGTTAATCTGTTAATATGGAAAAAGTTTTTATTGGCCCCAAACTCAGACAGCTCAGACACGCACACAACCAAACGCAAGCCGACCTTGCCAAGCGAATTGGCGTGAGCGCCGCCTATGTGAACCTGCTGGAAAACAACCAGCGCAGCTTGACGGTTAAGATGTTGATGTCTTTGACAGAAATATATGGCCTACAGGCACAAGATTTGGCAAAAACAGCCGAGG
>CBFHVU010000009.1:37036-37376 GCA_965659465.1 uncultured Paracoccaceae bacterium
ATGTTTACGGATACAGAACCTGACCTGACCCAATTGCGCGCCGCACTGACACACGCGCCACAATTCGTTGATCGCTTTAAACACCTTTACCAAGATTATCAGCGCCTAGCAGAATATTTACAACAGAATCTGCCAGACGATGGCACCGCAGCGGACCAATCCAAAGGCGAGATGGGGATTTATGAGTTTTTCAAACGCAATCGAAATTATTTTCCAAAACTAGAAACCATCGCGAAAGAGATTCGAGAAAAATTAGCCACGACCCAAGATGATTTATATTTCGCGATAAAAACCTATCTGACGGATCACCATGGCGTTAAAACGGAAGTGCTGAAACTTT
>CBFHVU010000010.1:0-36014 GCA_965659465.1 uncultured Paracoccaceae bacterium
TAATTCAACGGTATGAACGCCGGGGATACCGAACACGACTTGGGTGCCCTGTTCCCTGAGGGCATCAATCAAAACCTGTGAAACGCTGCTCATGGGTGGCTCCTGTGTTGCTGGGATGTGAAATCGACGATCCGACTAATCGCTGCATCAAACGCAGGGTCGTCGATCGTCAACGCCACGCGTATCCAGGTTTCTAAACTGTCGCCAAAGGATGCCCCAGGCATCACAGCGACACCTGCGTCATCTAGCAACGATTGCGCAAAGGCGGACCCTGACAAATGTGTCGATGACACGTCCACCATTGCAAACATACCCGCCTGTGGGATGTGGACACGCAAATCTGTCTTGGCGTGCAACCGATCGGCCAAACGTTGTGCGCGGGCATAAAACCGTTCGACCATTCCCTGAACCACTGGCGATCCATGTGTGACCGCATAGGCTGTCATATCAGCAATAAAGGGTTGGTTGCCAAACAGCATGGTTTCCGCCACTGGCAGCAAGGCATCACAAAATTCAGCGGATGCAATACACCACCCACTGCGAAATCCGGGGGCTGCGTGGGATTTGGAAATCGACGACACAACAATCACCCGATCCGCAATATCTGGGTGCGCCAAGGGCGAAGTGAATTCAGACCCAGGATAGACCATATCTGCGTATACTTCGTCAGAAATAATCCACAAATCGTGTTTGATTGCCAATTCGCCAATGGCTGCAATGTCCGACGGTGACAAGATTGCCCCAGTGGGATTATGCGGTGTCGTTAACAATATGGCACGGGTTCGCGGTGTAATCCGCGGCTCCATATCTTTCGCTTGCAACCGAAAACCCGCCTGCGATTGCAACGGGACCGGCACCATTTCCGCGCCACTGGCGCGAACAACACCTTCGTATGTGGCGTACATTGGATCGCCGACCAATACCTGATCGCCAGCCTCGGCCACACCCAGCATGACGGCAAACAATGCCGTTTGTGTCCCTGGGAAACACATGACTTGGTCTGGATCAATGACACGGCCTGAGCGCTGCGAATACTGCTGTGCCAGCGCTTGGCGCAACGGCAGCTCTCCTCGGCCATCGGAATAGGTTGTACGCCCAGCCATCATGGCATCTGACGCCACCTGCAACAGCTGCGTCGGCACAGGAACGTCTGGTTCGCCAATCGTCATATCAATCACATCGATGCCTTGGCGAACCAAGTCGCGGGCCTGTTGATAAATGTCCCATTTGGCACCACCCAGCCCCGCCAAACGTTGCGTTATTGTTGCCGTTTTCATCGCGACAATATCCCCCCTGATTTAGCAATTTCACACAAATCCATATCAACGATTGCCCCGATTGCGCGCAGCCCCAAGGCGGGCAATTCATCCTGACCGAAATCGTCGGGCAATGCGCCCCCTTCAAGCCACAATCCATCGATGACGGCATTGCACGCAATCGCAAGCTGGCGCAAAATTATCGGATCAACCGTACGGCCCATTTCATCAAATGCAACATGCAAATGCACCTGCCCTGCCTAGATCACACAAATGGCAGGGCTTTACTGCTCTGCCATTTGTTCATCGCGTTTTTGCTGGGCAATGGCGCGTTTTGATACGATTGACGCCGTCACAACACCAACGGTAACCAATGCAATCATGATCGTTGACAGCGCGTTGATTTCAGGACTGACCCCCAATCGGACCGATGAGAAAATCTTGATCGGCAATGTCGTGGACGCAGGGCCAGATGTGAACGATGCAATCACCAGATCGTCCAACGATAGGGTAAAGGCCAACAACCAACCCGAAAACACAGCAGGAGCAATGATCGGCAATGTCACGGATTTGAACGCATCCCATGGGGTGCAGCCCAAATCCTGTGCCGCCTCTTCCAAACTTTGGTCGAAACTGACCAATCGTGACGACACCACCACAGACACATAGCACATCGAAAACGTCGCATGGGCCAATACGATCGTTGTCACCCCACGATCCATCCCGATGGCGATAAACAGCAGCAACAACGACAGACCAGTGATCACCTCGGGCATGACCAATGGCGCGTAAATCATGCCAGAAAACAGGGTGCGCCCGTAAAACCGCCCGCCCCGCACAATGACAAAGGCAGCCATAGTTCCCAAGATCGTGGCCAGCGTGGATGACACCACACCCACCTGCAACGTGACCTTGGCCGCATCCAAAAACGCCTGATTTTGCAGCAGTTCACCGTACCATTTGGGCGAAAATCCACCCCAGACGGTCACCAGTTTCGATTTGTTGAAACTGTAGACCACCAAAATCACGATGGGGATGTACAAAAACGCAAAACCCAAGGTCAGCGAAACGGTGTTAAACCATGTAAGCTTTCTCATTTTCCGGCCTCGCGTTGTTTTTGTTCATTGCGTTGGAACAGAACGATGGGGATCACAAGGATCAGCAACAAAATGATTGCAACGGCCGATGCCACGGTCCAATCACGGTTCGAGAAGAACTCTTCCCACAACACTTTACCGATCATCAGCGTGCGGGATCCGCCCAGCAGCGATGGGATTACCACCTCGCCCAAGGCAGGGATGAATACCAAAAAACACCCCGCGATGATGCCCGGTTTTGCCAAATGCACCGTTACAGACCAAAATGCCCCAATGCGCGTGCAGCCCAAATCCTGCGCCGCCTCAAGCAAGGACGCATCCAGTTTTTCCAAACTGGCGTAAATCGGCAAGATCATAAAGGGCAGATAGGTGTACACAATCCCGATATAAACCGCGATATTAGTGTTCAGAATGATCAACGGTTCGGAAATAACCCCCAACCACAACAGAAAGCTGTTTAACAACCCTTCGTTCGATAAAATCCCGATCCAGGCATAAACGCGGATCAAAAAACTGGTCCAGAATGGCAAAATCACCAGCATCATCAAACTGGGCCGCCATTCATCGGGGGCATTGACCATACCATAGGCGATGGGAAATCCCACCAATAACGTCAAGACTGTCGCTGTGGCCGCAATTTGGACACTGGACAGATACGCTTTCCAATACAGGTCATCGTCCAACAAAAAGACAAAGTTTTCGAAATCCAGCCCTGAAATCAGATCAACGGTCCCCTGCCATCCATTTGCCAAATCTAACGTCGGCGCATATGGCGGGATCGAAATTGCATAATCTGACAATGCAATTTTGAATACGATCAAAAATGGGACAAGAAATAAAACCAGCAACCAAACATAGGGAAGGCCAATCAAAAATTTGCGTGAAAAATTCATGCGCCCCCCTAGTCCGGCAAAATGATGCCGGCGGTATCTGTCCAAGACAGCCACACCTGTTCATCCCATGTGATACCGCGGCGCGATATACGCCGGACATTGGCAACCTGCGCTTTGACCAAGGTACCGTCCGTCAGTCGGACAAAATACATCGACATATTTCCCAGATAGGCGATGTCCTCGACTTTGCCCTGCACGCGATTGTGCATGTCGGTGGGTTCGGTTTGTGAAATTGACACCTTTTCTGGCCGTACGGCAAAGGCGGCCCGCGCACCCGGTTTCAAATCGGGACCGGGCAAGGCGCGGATGGGTGCGGACCCTTCGGACCATTTCAAACCAGCGCTTTCAGTTTCACAGCTGTCAACAGCACCGCGTATGATATTCACATCACCAATGAAATCCGCAACATAAACGGAATTTGGCGATTCATATACCCGATCAGGCGTATCAATCTGCGCAAGGCGTCCATGATCCATCACCGCTATGCGGCTGGCGACGGTCATTGCCTCTTCTTGGTCGTGGGTGACGATCACGAATGTTGTGCCGGTCTTTTCCTGAATATCCATCAATTCAAATTGCGTTTCATGGCGCAATTTTTTGTCCAACGCACCCAAGGGTTCATCCAACAACAACAGCTTTGGACCCTTGGCCAATGCGCGGGCCAAGGCCACGCGCTGACGCTGACCACCCGACAATTGATGCGGTTTACGTTTCGCAAATTTGCCCAGCTGAACCAGCCGCAGCATTTCATCAACACGACCACCGATTTCCGATTGCGGCATATCCGAGCGTTTCAAACCAAAGGCAATGTTATCGGCCACGCTTAGATGTGGGAACAGGGCATAGGATTGAAACATCATATTCACCGCGCGTTTGTGCGCCGGCACATGTGCCATATCCTGACCATCGATCAAAATGGTCCCCTTGGTTGCGGTTTCAAACCCAGCCAGCATGCGCATCAGGGTCGTTTTTCCGCAGCCCGACGGGCCAAGCAACGCAAAAAATTCGCGCGTATAGATTTTCAGGTCGATATTATCAATCGCGGTAAAATCACCATAGTTTTTTGTAACACTTTGAAAATCAATAATGGGCTTGGCTTGGGGATCAAGCCAAGGGGCAAACGCTGGATTAATGGTCATTAAATATTTCCTAAGATGTCAAGTCGGGCCAATTGGCCCGACAGAATGGAAACGTAGAAACTAGGTTCCAGATTTAATTTTGGTCCACATGCGTGTCACGACGCGCTGCACCTTGGGCGCATAGGGTGACACTGTGTACAGGTTTTCCAATGTGTCTGCGTCTGGATAAATGGCGGGGTCGCCGATTACATCTTCGACCAACAGCGGTTGGGATGCGATATTGCCGTTTGCATAATACACATAGTTGGACGCATCCGCCATATTCTGGGCATCCAGAATAAAGTTGATGAATTTATGCGCTGCATCCGGGTTTGGTGCATCCGCGGGCACGGCCATTTGGTCAAACCACATCAACGCACCCTCTTTCGGGGCGTTATAGGCGATTTCGACGCCATTGTCGGCCTCGGCCGCGCGATCACGAGCCTGCAACACATCACCCGACCAGCCCATCGCGACACAGATTTCGCCGTTTGCCAATGCGTTGATATATTCTGAGCTGTGGAATTTCAGAACGTACGGCGCCATGCCAGACAAAATTGGTTCAGCCTTGGCAATAACATCGGGATCCTGACTATCAGGATTTTCGCCCAGATATGACAGTGCCGCTGGGATCATTTCCGTTGGTGCATCCAGAATATGCACGCCACAGCTGGCCAATTTTTCCATATTGGCCGGGTCGAAAATTAACGACAGGGAATTGATCGGTGCATCTGGTCCCAAGACCTCTTGCACTTTGGCGACGTTGACGCCCAGACCCGTAGTGCCCCACATGTAATTGATAGAATACGCATTGTCTGGGTCATATTGTGCCGTCCGTGCGGCAATGACATCCCAAACGTTGCCGATATTGGACAGTTTGCTTTTGTCTAGGGGCTGAAATGCGCCGGCTTGGATTTGACGCTGTAAAAATGTCCCCGTGGGGACCACCACATCATAGCCTGACCCACCCGCCAGCATTTTAGTTTCTAGGACCTCGTTACTGTCGAACACGTCATAAATCAGTTTGATGCCAGTCTCGGCTTCGAATTTCTCTAGCAAAGCCTCATCAATATAGTCTGACCAGTTATAGACGCGCACTTCTTCGGCGACAGCCGCCTGTGTGGCCATAACCGTTGCGATTGCAGTCGCTAAAATGGCTGTGGTTTTCATCATGTTCTCCCTGTTGGTGAAAATAGTTTTGATCAAAAGTTTGACAAAATCAAGAAATTTGTGCCTAACTTGAGTACAGCTTCGTTCTTTGATCAAAAAATGCCCTTATGACAGAAAAATATAAAACCCCAGAACATCAAGCCGTGTATGAAACCCTGCGCGAACGGATATTATTGGGGCATTACGGACCAGGTGAACCCCTGACCATTCAGGGGCTGACCCGCAGTCTGAACGCCGGCATGACCCCCGTACGCGAAGCAATCCGCAGGCTGACCAGCGAAAGTGCGCTAGAATCACTGGAAAACAGGCGGGTGATCATCCCCAAGTTGACAGCCGAGCAATTACAAGACATCTATTTCCTGCGTCTGTTTATTGAACCCGAATTGGCCGCACGCGCCGCCAAAACCATTACGAAAGAGGAAATTAGCGCCCTGAAATCCATCGATCTAGGGGTTGATCATGCAATCCATAGTGGCGATGTCGAAACATTTTTGAAACATAACGCTGAATTCCACTTTACAATCTATGGTCATGCAGCCTCGCCCGCTTTGTCCCGTACGGTTGGCAGCCTGTGGGTGCAATGTGGTCCCAGTCAGCGGGTGATCTGTGGACGCTATGGCACGTCGAATTTGCCTGACAAGCACACGGAATTACTCAGCGCGCTGTCACAACGCGACCCAGATTTGGCCGCACAGGCAATGCGCGGGGATTTGCAACAAGGGCTTGACCTGATCAAACAAACCGTGGTCTAAATTTGATCAAATTTGGACTTAGTGGATGGGGCATTTCTATGGATCTTCTATCAGTGAATGATCGTGATGGCTGCTATCCAAATACCTATTATGCGCAAAACATAACCCCCCTGACGCAAACAAACCCAGTACAGGGTGATATTTCATGTGATGTCTGTGTTATCGGCGGCGGATTTACAGGTCTATCCACCGCATGGCATTTGGCACAACGTGGCTATCAAGTTCATTTGATTGAGGCACAACGCCTAGGCTTTGGCGCATCGGGGCGAAATGGCGGTCAGGTGGGTCAGGGCCAACGGCTGGACCAAGTCGAATTGGAACAGATGTTTGGCCGCGACATGGCCAAGCAATTGTGGACCATCGGCACCCAAGCGGTTGAACTGGTCCGCGATATCGCCAACACACCCGAGGTCGAGGCCGATTTCCACCCCGGCATCGCCCATACCAATCACCGCAAACGGTTTTTAGACGACAGCCGCGCCTATGTTGAAAAAATGCACCGCGATTATGATTATCCACATATCGCGTTCCTAGCCTCTGCCGAAATGGCGGAATTGGTAAAATCGCCCGTCTATCATGGCGGCACGTTGGACACCCGATCGGGTCACATTGATCCGCTGCAACTGGCCTTGGGGCTGGCACGGTTGGCCCAGAATGCCGGCGCACATTTGCATGAAAACACGCGCGCCATTGATATCATCGACGGGCCCACGCCGGTGGTCAAAACAAACCACGCCGCCATTCGCGCCGATCATGTGGTCGTGGCCTGTAATGGGTATTTGGGCAATCTACGCCCCGATGTGGCACGCCATGTGATGCCCATCAACAATTACATCGTTGCAACCGAACCGCTGACCGACCCCCAGCGTAACGCCGTTTTATCCCAAAATATTGCCGTGGCGGACAGTAAATTCGTGATCAATTATTTCCGCTTTAGCGATGACAATCGCATGTTGTTTGGCGGCACGGAAAGCTATGGCTATCGGTTCCCGCGCGACATCGCAGCCCAAGTGCGCAAACCTATGTGCGAAATTTTCCCGCAACTGTCTGGGGCTCGTATTGATTATGCATGGGGTGGAACGCTGGGGATCACAATGAACCGCCTGCCGCACTTTGACCGCAAGGGCAATGTGTTCAGCGTGTCTGGGTTTTCGGGTCAGGGCGTGGCACTGGGAACATTAACGGGGCAAATTATGGCCGACACTATCGCAGGGCACGCCGAACGATTTGACATCATGGCCCGTATTCCAAACCCACGGTTTCCAGGGGGGCCGCGGCTGCGCCAGCCGTTGTTGGTGTTGGCCATGTTGTGGTATTCCCTGCGCGATAAGTTATAGGGCGCTGCTATGACCGAAACCATTTCCTATTACACCGCGACTGCCCGCGATACGGACCCATTTGATCAGATGTCGGGCGATTTGCATGTCGATGTCGCCATTGTCGGCGGCGGTTTTACGGGCGTGGCCACCGCATTGGAATTGACCGAACAGGGCCACCGCGTCGCCCTGTGCGAAGCGCAAACCATCGGCTGGGGCGCCACCGGCCGCAACGGCGGACAAATCACAGGCAGCCTGTCGGGTGATATCGCCATGCAGCACGAATTTGCGCGTCAAATCGGGGAAAAACGCGCCCAAGATTTCGTCTGGGATCTGCGCTGGCGGGGCCATGATATTATACGGGGCCGCGTGGCGAAATATGGCATTGCCTGTGATTTACAATTTGGCCACATGCAAACCGCCATGACCCCCGCCCATGTGGCCGAATTGCAGGCGATGTATGATCTGGGCTGCGCCCATGGAATGGCCGATGATTTAACTTGGGTCGATGCCGGTCAAATCCGCAATTATCTGGGCACGGACATGTATATCGGCGGGCTGCTAAATCGGCGCAATATGCATGTGCATTCGCTGGATTTGTGCCGTGCCGAGGCACGGGCCGTTCAATCGCTGGGCGGCCAAGTGTTTGAACACTGCGCCATTACCGCGATCGATACCGGACCCAGACCAAAACTGCACACCAATCAGGGCACCATTCATGCAAGTCAGGTTGTCCTGGCAGGTAATGCCTATCACATGCTAAAACAACGCCAATTGCGCGGAAAACTGTTTCCCGCATCGCTGGCGAATATGGCCACCCGACCGCTAAGTGACGCCGAAATCGCCGATATCAACCCCCAGCGCTTGGCCGTCTATGACAGCCGATTTGTGCTGGATTATTACCGCATCACGGCGGACAATCGTTTGATGTTTGGCAGCGGCACAAATTATTCGGGCCGCGCCAGTGCCGATATTGCCGCGGAATTGCGGCCCGCATTGGACCGCGTATTTCCCCAATTGCGCGGGATCGACATTGATTATGCTTGGTCAGGGATGGATGGCATCATCATCAACCGCATTCCCCAAGTGGGGCGCATTGATGACAGCCTATATTACGTCCAAGGCTACAGCGGCCATGGCATCGCGCTTAGCCACAGCTTGGCCAATATGACCGCGCGCGCCATTGCGGGCGACAGTGACAAATTCAACCTGTTTGCCCGCGCACGGCATTGGCATTTACCCCTGCCCCGTGCACTGGGCAGTTTCGCGATTGCCGCAGGCATGACGTATTACAAACTGCGCGACGCGCTGCGGTAATATCAGACGCGGCCCACCGGTGACATAACCGCCACTGCGGCCTGTGCCAGAACACAGATCCAGTCATGGGCCACATGGGCTGCTGCAAGCGCGGTGATTTCGGATGTGTCAAAGGGGGGTGATACCTCAACCAGATCCATACCGATAAGGTTGAGCCCCGCCAATCCGCGAATAAATTCCAGCGCCTGCCACGACGCCAGTCCACCTGGCACCGGCGTGCCGGTACCCGGCGCATAGGCCGGATCCAACCCGTCAATGTCGAAGCTGATATAAACAGGCGCGTCGCCTGCGCGGGTACGAACCACATCCAAAACGGCGTCAATACCATTGCGGTGGATCCACGGGCTGGTCAGGATTTCAAACCCATGATCGCTGTCGTTATAGGTCCGCAGGCCCACTTGGGTCGATCGGCTGACATCAATAATTCCATCCCGCGCGGCACGTGCAAACATGGTGCCATGATCCATACGGGTGCCGTCATCGGGCCATGTATCGCAATGGGCATCAAATTGTACCAGTGCCACAGACCCATATTTTTCGGCATGCGCCTTAATCAAAGGATAGGCAATCGAATGATCACCGCCGATGGACAACAATTTCGTGCCCCCCGCAATGATATCTCGCGCGGCCGTATAGATCGCGGGCGCAATGGTGTCTGGATGATGCGGGTCCAAAAACACATCGCCATAATCCACGACACCCAGCGTTTCGAACGGATCGAACCCCCAAGGAAAGGCCAAAAGTTCCGCCAATTGCACCGACGCCGCACGCACAGCTTGCGGACCCAAACGGCACCCGCTGCGAAAGGTGACGGCACTGTCATAAGGCACACCCATAACGGCCAGATCAACCCCGTCCAAATCGCGGCTATAGCGGCGGCGCAGAAAACTGAGCGCGCCGCCATAGGTCATTTCGGGCCAACGGCCCATGTTGTCGGATTTGCGAAATGCCTGATCGCCTGACTGTGTCATTTGCTGTCCTTTAATCTGCGGTTAAATGCCAAACCGGTCTTTGAATCCGTAATACCACGATCCGATCACGGAATAGGGCACGCGGAACATGCGTCCACCCGGGAACGGGATCCATGGAACCTTGGCAAAGACATCAAATCGGGTCAAGTCGCCGTCGATCGCCTCGGCCAGAATACGGCCAAAGGTATGCGATCCAGTCACCCCATGCCCCGAATACCCATGCGCGAAATAGGTGTTGTCGTTCAAACGGCCCATCTGCGGCACACGGCTAAAGGACAGGGCAAAGTTGCCGCTCCAAGCGTGATCAACCTTGACGGATTTCAGTTCGGGAAACACCTTTTCCATGTTGGGGCGCAACTTGGCCTCGACATCGCGGGGATCGGTGCCGCCGTAAACCGTGCCACCCCCAAACAGCAATCGTTTATCGCCGGACAGGCGGTAATAATCCAGAATATAGCGGATATCTTCGACGCAGGTATCCGTGGGCAACAAACGCGCGGCCTGTTCGTCTGACAGAGGTTCGGTGGCAATGATTTGTGTGGACACCGGCATCACCCGCGCGATCAGGGCTGGCACCACATGCCCCAGATAGGCATTGCCACACAGCACGACGGTTTTACAGGTGATCGACCCCTGTTCCGTGGTGACCACGGGATTGGGACGGTTGTAGTCCACGTTCTGCACCATCGACATTTCGAAAATGGTGCCCCCGTTTTGTTCAAATGCGTCCGCCTCGCCCAAGGCCAAATTCAGGGGGTGCATATGCCCCCCCGCATGATCAATCATACCGCCAGAATACACATCCGTGCCGACATAGTCGCGGATTTCAGATTTGGACAGGATTTCCTGTGTTTCGATGCCATATCCCCGCCATAACGCCAAACGTTCCTCTAATTCGCGCATATGCGCGGCGGTGTATCCGGTAAACACATTGGTATGTTTTAGATCGCATTTGATGTCATATTTCGCCACGCGGTCGCGGATGATATCGCCGCCCTCCATCACCAAGGATGCGACGAAACTGGCCGTATCTTGGCCATAGCGGCGTTTGATCGTTTGCAGCGATGCGTTCAGCCCGTTGACAATCTGGCCCCCATTGCGGCCCGATGCGCCCCAGCCGATCCGCGCCCCTTCGACCAAGGCAACGGAGTGGCCGCGTTCGGCCAAATGCAATGCGGTGGACAGGCCCGAATATCCGCCCCCAACGACACAGATATCAAACTGATGATCGCCCACCAACGGATCGCGCAGCCTGCGCCGATTGGCGGATGCGGCATAATAACTGGTTGTGTGATCGCGGTTTCCAAACACCTTGGGAATGATTGCGTTCATTTATACGACCTCTAGGTATGAACTGTATTCAAATTCTGTCACGGTTTCGAGGAATGTGGCCAATTCCTGCCGTTTGGTCTGGACCAGCAGGGTTTGCAACAGCGGATCAAAGATGCGCGTGACATGGGGGCCAGATTGGAATGCCTCAATCGCGGACAGCCAATCCAGCGGCAGACTGGGGATTTCGGCGTCATAGACATTGCCCGTCAGTGGCGCGGGCGGATCGATGCGATCCTCAATCCCGATCAGGGCACCGCCCAAAATCGCGGCCAAAACCAGATAGGGGTTTGTGTCACCGCCTGCGACGCGGTGTTCGATCCGGCGTGCTTTGTTATTGCCACCGGGAATCCGGATGGCGGCCGTGCGGTTTTCATAGCCCCACGCCACACCTGTTGGGGCATGCGCACCAGGGCGCAAGCGGCGATAGCTGTTCAGATGCGGGGCAAAAACCAGCGTGTTTTCCTGCATCGTGGCCAAGAGCCCACCCACCGCATGGCGCAACATATCTGTACCATCCGCTGCACCGTTGTCGAAAATATTCTGCCCCTGCTCATCCAAAATTGAAAAATGCACATGCAGCCCACTGCCCGCGCAATCGCCATAGGGTTTGGCCATAAAGGTGGCGGCAAACCCATGTTGGCGCGCCACACCGCGCACCAAGTGTTTGAACAAAATTGCATCATCTGCCGCGCGCAGCGCATCATCCGTATGCAACAGGTTGATTTCAAACTGCCCTGCCCCATTTTCCGAAATGGCCGCGTCCGCGGGAATACCCTGCGCCTGACAGGCGCGGTAAACATCGTCCAAAAATGCAGAAAATTCGTTCAGTTCCAACACCGACAGCACGTTATCGACCGCCAAACGCCTGCCTGTGTTTGGGGTGCGGGGGGGTTGGGGGATGTCTTTGGACGGATCTGTCAGATAAAATTCCAATTCGGTCGCCACAACAGGGCGCAGCCCGCGTGCCGAAAACTGATTGACCACCTGCGCCAAGGCTTGGCGCGGATCGGCCAAAAACGGTGTGCCATCCTCATAGGTTAGCGTCACTTGTGTAATTGCGGAACGTTCCGATGTCCAAGGACATGGCAAAATGCCGCGTTCAGTTGGCATGCAGATGCCATCTGCATCACCGCTGTCAAACAGCAATTCATTGTCTACGACATCACGCCCCCAAATATCCAGCACTGCCGCCGTAAAGGGCATGCGAAACCCACCCTCAGAAATGCCTTCGACATGGGTGGCAGGAACACGTTTCCCGCGCAAAGACCCGTTAACATCGGTCAAGGCAATCGTTACCGAGGACACGTTTGGATTGGACGAAAGCCAATTGGACATGCTGCCGTTCATTTGGAATACCTATTCAAAAATGTGATACCTTTTTTGATTTTGTGACAACATATTTGACACCTGTCAATGTATTTCATACTGTCACCACGTGTTCACAGATGATCCGAGGGGTCCGATGCAGCTCAATATTCCACCATTGGCACCGATGGACGTCAGCACCACGCAGGAAAAGATTTATCACCGGTTGCGCCATGCGATTATGGTGGGCGCCATTGCCCCGGGAACCCCCCTGACCATGCGCGGTCTGGCCGAAGCCCTAGTTGTCAGCCCAACCCCCATTCGCGAAGCGATGCGGCGCTTGACATCTGAATCCGCAGTGCTGGAAAAATCCAACCGGCGGTTTCAAATTCCACCAATGGAATTGGGCCGCTTTCAGGATTTGATAGAAACGCGCATTGTATTGGAAACGCATGCCGCAAAGCGATCTTTGCCATTTATGTCCCAAGTGGCAATCGAACGACTGGCCGAAATTGATCACCAGATGGACCAAGTCGTTGCCCAACAAGACTATGACAAGCTGACCATTTTGAACCACGAATTTCATCGCGTGTTATATACGACAAACCCAAATCATACCGTAATGCCCCTGATCGAAAGCACATGGTTACAGCTGGGTCCGTTTCAGCGGCAGGTTTTAACAGACCTGAATACATATTACGTGATCGACCGCCACAAACAGATACTGGCCGCGCTGGCCGCATCAGACGGACCAGCCCTGACCACAGCCATTACCCAAGACATTCATGATGGCATCGGCCGCCCCGGGCAGGCGGCATTACAGGCGTGATGCTAATCCAACACGCAAAACGCATTCACATCCACCATCCCGTGATCGGTGATTTTCAACGCCGGGATCACCGGTAACGCCAGAAAGGCCAGTTGTAAAAACGGCTCGTCCAAGGTGATGCCCAGACTGCGGGCGGCATCGCGCAGATCATGTAATTTATCACGCACCACGCCAAAGGGTTGATCCGACATCAATCCCGCAACTGGCAGCGCCAGTTCCGCCAAAATCTGACCATTTTGGACCACCACAAACCCACCCTGTAATTCCCCCAAACGGGTCACCGCGCGGTGCATGTCGGCATAGTCTATCCCAACGCAGGCAATGTTGTGATGGTCATGGCACACCGTCGATGCAATGGCCCCCGTTTTCATATGGAACCCCTGCACAAAACCGTTGGCGATATTGCCATTTTTGGCATGCCGTTCAATCACGGTGATCCGCGCCAGATCGCGCGCGGGATCAGGGTATTTGTCACCCCCCGTGGGCGCAATATCGCAACGCCGCCAATCGGTGATAATCTTGCCCTCGACTATCCCAATCACATCTGTTTCGGGGTCGCTGTCGCGCAGCTGAAAACTGTCGGGGGATAGGGCGGGAACATGCACCGACCCCGCGCCAATCGGTGGCAGGGCGGGATAGGAATTGGTGTTATCGCCCACCATCCGCCCCGCGCAAATCACACGATCAATCGCGCAAGCGTTCAAATCCTCCAACACAACAATATCGGCCCGCAATCCTGGGGCGATCAACCCCCGATCCTTTAGGCCAAAGGCTTCGGCCGCGCTCAGCGATGCCGCGCGATAGGCCGCAAGCGGCGGCGTGCCAAGCGCGATCAATGTGCGGATCATGTAATCCAAATGCCCGTATTCGGCGATATCCAGCGGGTTTCGGTCATCGGTACACAGGCACATATAGGGGCTGGTGCGTTCGGTCAAAACCGGTTGTAGGGCGTGCAAATCCTTGGACACCGACCCTTCGCGGATTAACACGCGCATGCCGCGTTGCAATTTTTCGCGCGCCTCGGCGGCGGTTGTGGCTTCGTGTTCGGTGCGGATCCCCGCCGCGACATAGGCACATAAATCTTGGCCCGTCAGCTGGGGGCAATGCCCGTCGATATGGCGCCCCTGAAACAGGCGTAATTTGTCCATCACCATAGGGTCAGTCTGGATCACACCGGGGAAATTCATAAATTCCGCCAGTCCGATGCAGGACGGATGATCCATCACTTGGGCCAAATCGGCGGCCAATATGGCGGCACCCGATGTTTCCATATGCGTGGCCGGCACGCAGGAACTTAGCTGAACGCGCAAATCCATCTGCATCTGTTCGCTGGCGGTTTGGAACCATTTGATGCCATCCAGCCCCACAACATTGGCCAATTCATGCGGGTCACAAATGGCTGTTGTCACCCCCAAGGGCAGCACACATTTTTCAAATTCATAGGGCGTGATCAAACTGGATTCGACATGCAAATGCGTGTCGATGAATCCCGGCACCAATATTTTGCCGGTCACATCAATGACGACATCGCCAACATAGCCCCGCCCCACGCCCGCAATCTGTGATCCCGACAGGGCAACATCGGCCTGCATCATGTCGCCTGTGACCAAATCAAACACGCACCCCCCGCGCAACACCACATCCGCAGGCATTTGCCCGCCTGCCTGTTTGATCTGCCGTGTCAGTTGGTCCATGTGCTGCATCCTTGTTCCGTGTGACGGACATGCTGACATGGGCGCCCTGCTGGGTCAATATGACGATGCCCCGTGGGGCGCCGGATTATTAAGGATCACACAATTCGACCGTTTCAACGCCCGCGTAAGTAGACCCCTTTCTGACAATTCGAGGATTCCCTCTATAGTAAACTTGCTCAGGAATATGATAGAAGATCAACGCAAAATATCTGTCTGTGATGATGTCGTCTGGTCCACTGATAATTTCATTTGTGACGTGGTTGTATGTTGTAAATCCGGCCCTGCTATCAACGGATCCGCAAACATAATAATCAAGCCTCCCAGTAAGTCTATCAGTGGTGGAAATTTTGTATGCCGTAACCCTTTTCACACCATTGTTATCAGTCCAAAGAGAATCCTTTAATGCCTTTGCCCGCGCCATGGCCCAAGACCGCAAATTATATCTGATTGACGAACCGACTAAGGGGCTGGCCCCAGCGATCATCGCAACAATGGTCAGCGCCCCAAAATAACGGCCCTAAACCTGCGCGACCATATCGCGTTGTGGGCACCGTTTTGTTGGTGCCCGTTTTGATCATCGCTGGATTTATCGCCATCGGTGCCCCCAGCAGTTGGCTGACCCTGACCGTGTTGGGGTTGGCCATGGGAATGATGATCTTCATCATGGCCTCGGGCATGGCACCTTTATTTCGGTGGGGGCCTTTGTTGGGGTTTCGGTCATATTTGCGCTTGGGCAATAGACGCAAAGTGATGCGCCGATCCTGAATATCTTGGCCATCTTGGCGGCCATGGCGGTTACGGCCACATTGGCCGTGGCCACGGCTTTAAGCGTCTGTTTATCGGTGTGGCCAACTGACTGGACCGCGTTTTGGGGGCATAGCCTCCAGATCATCCGACCCAATCCGGCCCAATACAGTCAGGCAAATCCGCGCGTGGGACGATCAAAGACACAGCGCCCGAACAATGACGCCGTCAAATCCACCATCAAGGACGCGGTTTTGCCGCGTTCGTCCAAAAACGGGTTCAATTCGACCAAGTCCAATGATCCGACCAAACCACTGTCATGCAACATTTCCATGACCAAATGCGCTTCGCGGAATGTGGCACCGCCGGGCACGGTGGTGCCAACGGCCGGCGCAATGGCAGGATCCAGAAAATCGACATCCAACGACACATGCAAAATGCCATTGGCTGCGGCCACATGGGTCAAAAATTCGTTCAGCGGCGCGGCAATGCCGCGTTCGTCGATGTAGCGCATATCAATGGCGCGCATGCCTGTGGCGGTAATTGCATCCCGTTCGGGCCGGTCAACAGACCGCAACCCAATGAAACAAACGTTTTCGGGTGGAATGGCTGCCACCACAGGATCAAACCCATCAAACCCCGCCTGCCCCGTCAGATAGGCAATGGGCGTGCCATGCAAATTTCCCGATAAGGTGGTTTGCGGCGTGTTGATGTCAGGATGCGCATCCAGCCACAGCACAAACAACGGCCGCCCCTGTTCGCGGGCATATTGTGCCACGCCGTTGACCGTACCCAACGACAACGCATGATCGCCCCCCATAAACACGGGAAACCCATCGCGGCAGGCGCCAAGCGCCGCATCCGTCAACATCCGCGTCCATGTCACCGTTTCGCCAAAGGCATGCAATTGTCCAGCCGGCGTAGGTGTGGGGGCAGCAGGACCGTCGATATTACCACGATCATCGACCTGCCAGCCCAGATCCATCAGCGTTTCAACCAGACCCGCGGTGCGATAGGCGTCTGGCCCCATCACGCATCCGCGTCTGCGTTTGCCGCAATCCATTCCTGCGCCAATCAAAATACAGGTGTTTTGGGGATCGTGTGTCATGTGTTACGCTCCTGCGCGGCGAACCATTCCGAACAAATCGCGGGGATCATCGGGGTCAGCCAACATATCTAGGGATTGGAAAAAATCAGTGCCTTGGATGTGATCATAGACATAGCGCAGGGCCGAAAAATCTTCGATCGCGAAACCCACGCCATCGAACAGGGTGATTTGGCGATCATTGGTGCGCCCTGCCGCTTGGCCCGTTAACACTTGCCACAGTTCGGTCACGGGGAAATCGGGATCAACCTGTTGAATTTCGCCTTCGATGCGGGTTTGGGGGGGATATTCGACAAATACATCCGATCGGTGCAAAATATCGCGGTGCAATTCCGTTTTGCCCGGACAGTCGCCGCCAATTGCATTGATGTGTACGCCCGCGCCCACCATATTGTCGGTCAGGATCGTCGCATTTTGTTTGTCCGCGGTGCAGGTGGTAATGACCTGCGCGCCCTCAATCGCCTGCTCAGGGGTGTCGCATTGGATGACCTGCATCAGACCCTGCAAATTGGCCGCCGTTTTTTTCATGGCATTTGCATCGATGTCATACAAGCGCACCGTATCAATGCCGCAGATTTCGCGCAGCGCCAACGCCTGAAATTCGGATTGCGCGCCCGATCCAATCATTGCCATCGTATGCGCGCCCTTGGGCGCCAAAGCGCGGGTGGCCAGCGCCGATGTCGCCGCAGTACGCAGCGCGGTCAGCACCGTCATTTCCGTCAGCAAAATCGGGTAGCCCGTATAAACATCCGCCAACAGGCCAAAGGCGGTGACGGTTTGCAGACCCTCTTTGGTGTTTTTGGGATGGCCGTTGACATATTTAAACCCGTAATGCTGCCCATCCGATGTGGGCATCAATTCGATCACGCCCACATCCGAATGACTGGCCACGCGCGGGGTTTTATCAAAACTGTCCCAGCGGCGAAAATCCTGGTCCAAATAATCACAGATGCCCGCCATCATGGGGCCGACCCCGATACTGTTGACCAGACGCATCATATTTTCAACCGAAACAAAGGGAACGATTGCCAGTTCCGAAGGGGCCAATGCCATATCCATAATCCTTATCCTGATTAGGACCGTGTATCATGTACAAAATGCAACACGGACTTTCAACTTGCTTAAATTTTGTCAAGATTTTATACAATTTGTAAATTATAGGTTATCACAATGTCCGACACCACCCACCATTTCGACGATCTTGACCGGCAAATGATTGCCCTGCTGCGCAGCGACGGGCGCGCGCCCGTGTCGAAAATGGCCCAAGTCTTGGGCGTGTCCCGCGCCACGGTGCAATTTCGGCTGGATCGGTTGATCAATTCAGGTGCGATTTTGGGGTTCACCGTGCGCGTCCGACAGGATCACCCCGACGACATGATCCAAGCGGTGATGATGATCGAAGTGGTCGGTAAATCCACCGATCATGTTGTCAAAAAACTGCGTGGATTGCCAGAATTACATCGTCTGCACACAACAAACGGCAACTGGGATCTGGTGGCAGAAATTCGCACCGACAGCCTGGTGGCCTTTGACGCGATTTTACGCCAAGTGCGCATGATCGACGGCATTTCCAACAGCGAAACCAGCCTGCTGCTGACATCCATTTAACGGGGGTAAACCGACATGACCGTTCATCTGACAAACGCGGATTTGGTTGAATTGACCAACTGGCGGCGACAGTTGCATCAGTTTCCCGAAATATCCGGCGATGAACGCGCCACCGCAGCCCGCGTCGTCGAACAATTGTGCGGCGCGGATCCCGACAACATTGTCACCGATCTGGGTGGGCATGGGGTTGCCGGCATTTGGCAGGGCGCGCACCATGGTCCCAGCGTGATGGTGCGCTGCGAATTGGATGCCTTGCCCATTCACGAAACAAACCCCGACCTGCCGCATCAATCGCAATATGTGGGCCGTGGGCATTTATGTGGACATGATGGTCATATGGCCATCATCGCGGGGGTCGCAAAATGGGCCGCACGCAACCGTGACAAAATCGGACGATTGGTGGTGCTGTTTCAACCGGCCGAGGAAACCGGCGCAGGCGCTGCGGCGGTAATTGCGGATCCACGCTTTGCCGACCTGCGCTGCGATTATGCATTATCGCTGCATAATTATCCCGGGATTGCCATTGGACAGGCGGCAATCCAATGCGGCATCATGAATTGTGCGTCACGGGGGCTGCAGATCACGTTACAGGGCAAAACGGCACACGCTTCGCTGCCCGAAACGGGGCTGTCCCCTGCCCCAGCGATTGGCGAATTGATCGCGGCCGTTGGGGCGTTTGACACGACCACGGATGTCACCGACCCCGATTTCGCGCGCGTGACCCTGACCCATATTCAGTTGGGCGAACCCGCCTTTGGCATCGCACCGGGGACGGCGCAGATTTACCTGACGCTGCGCACGGGCCATGATTACACCATGGCCCACCTTTCCGAACGCGTGATGGACATCGCACAAAGCTGTGCGGCAAAACATGGGCTGGCGATTGATCTGGCCACCCATGACATTTTCCACCATTGCGACAACCACCCCGAGGCGACCGCGATTTTGCGACGGGCCATGGCACAAACCGGCCTAGGACAGGCCGATTTCCCCCTGCCCATGCGCGCATCCGAGGATTTCGGCCGCTTTGGCGCGCATTCAAAATCGGCAATGGTTCTGTTGGGCGCCGGTGTGGCACAGCCCGAATTGCATCATCCTGATTATGATTTCCCAGATGATTTGATCGCAATGGGCGTTGATCTGTTTATCGGCGCACTGGGGCAGGTCTGGACCACATCTGCCCCCACTGGGTGACAGTTGCCATTCCCCAACAGGCGCGGCATAATTCTATGAAACAAAGGATAGGCAGACCATGACAGATATTCCCGTAAAGCGCCGCATTGTATCATCGCGGCATTTGGCCGACGGTGAAAATTGGCAAGTGTCCGAATTCGAATACGGGCTGATCATCGCCAACAACGCCTTTAACCGCTGGATGCAACGCTGCATGGCGGCATCTGGGGGCGCGGAACTGTCACCGCTGGAAATCTTGGTTCTGCATAACACCAACCACCGCGACCGCGAAAAACGCATGTCGGACATTGCGTTCCTACTAAATATCGAAGATTCGCACACCGTCACCTATGCCCTGCGCAAATTGGTGAAACTGGATCTGTTATCGGCCGAAAAACGCGGCAAAGAGGTGTTTTACAAAACCACCGATCAGGGCCGCGCATTGTGTACCAAATACCGCGATGTGCGCGCGCAATGTTTGTTGGAATCGCTGCCCCATACCGGATTGAATGGCGATGAATTGCGCGACATCGCGGCATCGCTGCGCGCGCTGTCGGGGCTTTATGATCAGGCCAGCCGCGCGGCCGCGTCGCTTTAGCGGCCCATCGCGTTTGGCAAGACGGTGACAATTTGCGGGAACACTGTGATCAACACAACGCCCAGCAATAACAGCAAGAAAAACGGAAATGCCGCACGCGCCACGCGCAAAATATCGATGCCCGTTAGCCCTTGGATCACAAAGAGGTTAAATCCAACGGGGGGTGTGATCTGGCTCATCTCTCCGACCAAGACCAGATAGATGCCAAACCACAGTGGATCAATGCCCACCGCCTGCACCATTGGCAGAATGATGGATGTGGTCAAAACAACCACGCTGATCCCGTCCAAAAAACACCCCAAGACGATGAAAAACACGGTCAACACCGCCAACAGCGCATAGGGTGACAGATCAAAGGTGGCAATCCAGCTGGCCAGATTGCGCGAGATCCCCGTAAACCCCATGGCGATGGATAAAAACGCAGCCCCCAGCAGGATAAAGGCAATCATCGCCGATGTGCGCGTGGCCGATAACACCGCCTGCGACAGGGCATCCCAGCCAAAGCCGCCCGAACTGACGGCCAAGACCAACAACAACACAACCCCGATTGCGGCCGCGTCCGTGGGCGATGCAACGCCTGTGTAAATCGTTCCAATCACCCCCGCAATCAACAGCATGACAGGGATCAACCGCCGTGACGCCGCCAATTTTTCGCGCAGCGGCAGGCGGTCGCCATCCGCGGGAAATTGTGCGGGATTGCGCAGGGCCAGCACTGCGACATAGCCCGCAAACAGCCCCACCAACATCAGACCTGGCAAAATGCCCACCACAAACAGACGCGCGATGGATTGTTCCGTGGCCACGCCATAAACAATCAAAATAATCGACGGCGGGATCAGCAACCCCAACTTGGCCGATCCGGCCAAAGTGCCCAAAATCAACGATTGCGAATATCCGCGGCGCGTCAGTTCCGGCACGGACATGCGCCCGATTGTGGCCGCGGTGGCCGCTGATGATCCCGACACGGCTGCAAATATGGCGCAGCCCAGAATATTGACATGCAACAACCGCCCCGGCAAACGGCCCAACCACGGGGCAAGGCCGGAAAACATATCTTGGCTAAGACGCGATCGCAGCAGGATTTCACCCATTAAGATAAACAGCGGCAAAGCCGCCAAGGGCCAACTCTGGCTATGTCCCCAAAGCGTTGTGGCCAACACCAACCCCTGCGGTGCGTTCGAAAAAAACACCAAGGCCACCAGGGCCATGCCGATCAAGGCCACAGCCACCCAAACCCCTAGGGCCAACAGGCCCAGCAACACAACCAACAAAACAGAAAAAATCATTGGATCTGACATGCGATCACTCGGCCCCTGTATCGGTTAAAATGGCGGATTTGGCACGCAGACTGTCCAGCAGCGTATCGGCAAAGGCGACACTGAGCAGCGCTAATCCCCCCACCATCGCGGTTTGCGGGATCCACAGGGAGATCGCGATGATCCCCGTCGATGTATCGCCATAATCCCAGCTTTCGTATAATAAATGCGCGCTGTAATAGGTGGCATAGACGGCAACGGCCGTTGCAATGACCAAGCTGGCCAATTCGGCCAACCACGCCGGCCCTGCGCCCAATCGGGACACAACAAGATTAACCCTGATATGAACCCCTGCCCGCAACGTGGGCCCCAGCGCAAAAAAAACTGGCGGCTGCCAGAAAATATCCCGCGAAATCGGCATAACTGGGCAGGGTATAGGACCATTCCGGCCCCCCAATGCGCGCCAAAATGTTTAATGACACCTGCACACTGACGATAGCACAAATGGCCAAGATACAGCCCGCCGCACACCACAGCGCAATTTTATAGATACGATTCAACACAGCACGCACAATTCCACCCCCATAGTTATATAAAATCCCACCCCTGCCTAAGCGGGGATGGGATTTGGGTTCATTATTGCCGATAGGCGGACAAGACCGCCTTGGCCTGATCGCTGGCTTTGGCGTTCCAGTTGTCCAGCATGGCGGCACCAATTGCCTGCAACCCTGCGACCAATTCAGCAGATGGCTGAACAATGGTCATACCGTTGTCGGCCATAACTTGGGTCTTGGCGGCGGCTTCGGCTTGGGACATTTCCAGACCACGCGCCTCGGCCGCGGCGGCGGCTGTCAAAACGGCCGTTTGTGTGGCCGCATCCAAACGATCAAAGATGCGTTTATTCACAACCACGATGTTTTTGGGAACCCATGCGTCAATCGCGTTGTAATGCGTTAGGAAATCCCATGCTTTGGAATTTGCACCGGTCGAGGGGGATGTGATCATCGCCTGAACCTGCCCTGTGGCAAAGGCTTGGGCGATGTCGGATGCTTCGACCTGAACGGGGGCCGCCTTGGCCAAAGTTGCAAATTCCTCAAGCGCGGCGTTATAGGCGCGGAACCGCAAACCCGCTAGGTCATCAACGGTTTCAACAGCGCCGTTTGTGTATAACCCCTGCGCAGGCCACGGCACGGAAAACAGCGGCATCAAATCTTGGTCTGCCAGCAATTCGGTGATCACCGGTTTTTGCGCAGCCCATAGTTTGATTGCATCGCCATAGCTGGTCGCCACAAACGGTTGGCTGTCAATGCCAAAGGCCAGATCTTCGTTTGATAGAGTGGACAGGAAAAATTCACCCAAGGCCACCTGACGGGATCGCACCGCATTTTTGATTTCGCCATTCGGAAACAACGAACCAACGGAATGGACCGTGATGGTCAATGCGCCATTGGTCGCGGTATCGACGTCTTGGGCGAACTGACGGATATTGACGGTGTGGAATGTGCTATCGCCATAGGGCGTGGGCATATCCCAGCTGTCCGCGGCAACAGACGAAAACGCGCTAACAGACAGCGCAAACGCAGTAACAAATTTATTCATATTTGGTGCTCCCTTACATGCCGACTCACCTTGTCGAGCATACGTTGATATAATGTTGACATTTTGTAATCGTTTTGCAATTTATAGCAAAAATTATTTTCGCAAACAAAATCAGTGGGAAAACACAAATGTCTGCCGAACCAGCCTTACCATTACCCAGCCTGTCGACATTTGGGTTGACCAGCATAGTGGTCAGATTTGCTTGGACAACGTCAGACATGGCCACACGCGCTGTGCAAAATTTCAAATACGCCGTTGATCAATCCAACATCTTGGGGATTGTCGAAACAGCGACGGCTTTGGCCTCGGTCATCATCAGCTTTGATCGTGCAATCACAACCCGTGCCGCGGTATCACAACAGGTCCAACAGGTGTTGGATGGCACAGATTGGACTATCACCCCGCCGCCCCCAGTCCGGCGAATTTGGCATATTCCTGTGGCATTTGGTGGGGATTATGGCCCCCAACTGGACCAAGTTGCCCAGATGATTGGCCGCACGCCCGATCAAGCGGTCGCAGAAATCGCCCAGACGGATTTGCGTGTTTTGTCCATCGGCTTTGCGCCCGGGCAGCCCTATGTTGGTTTGCTGGATCCCCATTGGAACATCCCGCGCCAAACAGAGCTGACACCACATGTCCCCGCTGGCGCATTGGTTGTCGCAATCCGCCAGTTGGTTTTGTTTACCAATCCTTCGGTCACAGGGTGGCGACAGGTTGGATATTGTGCATTTCGCCCCTTTGTGGCGGAACGTACAAACCCATTTGCATTGGAACTGGGGGATCTTATGAAATTCCAAGTGGTCTCACACACAGACATGGCACAGATTGAAGCCACTGCCGAAAACGGTCTGGGTGGCGCAAGATGCGAGAGCGTGTCCCCCCAATGAACGTTCAATTGATAGTCAAACGCGCGGGCCCTGCCATGACACTACAGGATTTGGGGCGGCCAAACCGTCTGGCCCAAGGGCTGTCACAGGGTGGCGCGGCGGACCGTTTGGCCCTGCTTGAGGCAGCGGCCCTGCTGGGCACGCAAACCGTTTTGCCCGCAATAGAAATGGCCGGATTTGGCGGTGAATTTCAGACAACTGCGCCGCTGCGTTTTGCATTAACCGGTGGGGCAATGGCCGCGCAGATTGATGACACACCTCTGATGTGGAACCGCACCTATACCCTGTATCCCAAACAAACACTGAAACTGGGGTCTGTTGTGCGGGGCAGCTATGGGTACCTTACACCGGCAGCCCCCTTGGCAACGCCAGCATGGCAAGACAGCCAATCCGCGCATTTGCTGGCTGGTATCGGCGCAATGCTGCAATCTGGTACCCGACTGGATTTGGGGACAGATCCAAACCCGTCACAGCCAGATCGCAAAATATCGCCCTCAGATCGGTTCAGCGGCGGGTTCATCCGCATTATTCCCGGCCCGCAAACCTGTCTGTTTTCGTCACAGACGGTTGAACGGTTTTTGAACACCCGATTTCAACGCAGTCCACAGGCAAACCGCCAAGGCGTGCGCCTGGATGGCGCAGACCCCTTTGCCGCCCAGATACCCGCCGGACTGGCATCAGAATTTATTACAACCGGTGACATTCAAATGACTGGCCAAGGTGTTCCTTATGTTTTGTTGGCCGAATGCCAAACGATTGGGGGATACCCCCGCATTGCCACCGTCATTCCAGCAGATATCCCCAAAATGGCCCAAGCGCCGGTCGGATCCATGATCGAATTTGATCTGATACCCTTGGAACAGGCTGATCACGATTGTATTGACGATGCAAAAATACTGCAATCATTGCGGGCCAAAGTGGCCCCGTGTATCCGCGACCCCCACGACATTCCCAATTTATTGGGCTATCAACTTATCAGCGGCATGATCGCTGGCACCGAATTTGACGAGGACACCAATGACGCAATCAATTGATCTAAACGCCGATATGGGCGAAAGCTTTGGCCCTTGGGTCATGGGCAATGATTCAGCATTGCTGGATATTGTCAGTTCAGCAAACATCGCATGCGGATTTCATGCGGGTGATGCAGATACGATGGCACAAACAATGGCACTGGCCATGCAAAAGGATGTTGGCATCGGCGCGCATCCCGGATTTGCCGATTTACAGGGATTTGGTCGCAGACGGATCCAGCTAAGCGACCGCGAATTGGCGAATTTGGTCACATATCAGTTGGGCGCTGCGCAAGCCATGGCCACCCGTGCTGGCGGTCATGTGCGCCATTTGAAACTGCACGGCGCGCTGTCAAACATGGCGTCCGAGGATGCGCATATGGCGCGGGTCTGTTATCAGGCCGCGTTGGACATTGACCCCGATTTGATCATCATGGTTCTATCTGGCACGGTCATGGAACAGGTCGCCCAAGATTTGGGCTGCCGCTATGCAGGTGAAATCTTTGCCGATCGCGCCTATAACGATGATGCGACGTTGGTGACGCGTGGCACGCCTGGCGCAATGATTACGGATCCAGAATTTGCCGCACAGCGGATTTTGAACATGCTGGACAAGGGCGGCATCATTGCAAACAACGGGCAAGTAATCCCCTGTCGTATTGATACCATCTGTTTACACGGCGATGGACCCAGCGCGGTACACATGGCGCGCGAACTGCGCGCTGCCCTAGAACGCGGTGGCTATAACATCGAAAAATTTTACCCCCCCCAACCGCAATTCAATGCAGATCAGGGGACCATTTTCACGAAAACTGAAAATACTGGTTAACAAATAACACTTCGTGAAAATTGGGCTAAATTCTGGGGCTATGCGACCTCAAGGGTTTCGAAAACATCATGACGCATTTGGTGATCATGATGGGCGCGGACATGGCGCAGCAACGACACTTGGCCCCATGCGGCGGGGATGAAATGGATGTCCAACTGACAGGGCCCATCACCTTGGCCGCGCTCTAAATCCAATTCCATCAACAAGGGACTATGCGTATACAGTCGGTCATATTTTAACGCACCGTTAACATAGGCTTCGACCAGCATCCGACCACGGACATAGCTCTGCACCGCGATTTGTGGATGGTGGTAATCGGCCGGAACAATGGCCCGCGTAATTCCGCCCGTTGATTGCAAAAACACATTCGCCCCCAATGCACGTTCAGACCAAAGTTTTGGGTCATTTGGGACCCAACGAATATTTGTGGTATTATGAATCATAACGTCTTCCCTTAGCTTATGTTTCTATGTCTGCGGGTCCAACACAGTCCATCACCAGCATCATCCATTGCCAAATCTGTGTTTCGTGACCATTCACATTCGGTCCGTTCCGCTGACGCAAGATTGCGTCGCGCGCGTCGGGCCATGGGTGATAGAAACCAACCAGATCTGCAATCTAGATGTCAGTATGCTTATTACGGCGACCGTCAACATAGATGCATGTTAACAGCAAAGCGGCTAAAGCGTGCGTGAAAAAATCGTGAAATCATTATCAAATACAATGTCTTGGTGTGAACATTGCCCTAGCTTGCGCGTTTTTTGGCGTCAGTTTGTTTCGAAATATCACCAAAGGGACGCTGTATCCTAGCTGGTGCGGGGGAATTTCCGTCATGGACAATATGATCGCCCCCCGAAGGGGACGATCGTTTTTTTGATGATTAGATGGATTATGCGTGGACAGCTAAATTCCTGCTAAAGGGGATGGGGCAGGAACGCTTGTGTCGTTACTTAATCGTATCTGGGCAATTCGCAGCCCACGCATACCCTGTTGCTACATCAGCCAGAGGCAAAAATATGTGATCTAGATCACATTTGTTTACATTTTTTTAGTTTTTTCCAAAACATGCAAAACAGCGGGCAAAATGGGCAAGCCGACCCCAAGACTGCGACAGAAAAACACCAGCCCTGCCAGTTTGCGTTGGACAAAAATAAAATCCCCTGCCACACGGCCCGCAGGAACCATCCGAGAATACCGCGCGATATCGTTTATATTCAGATGATCAAAAATCCGCGCGCGGGCAAAATTCACACAGCCCGCCGCATCCAGATCATTTAGGCCTGTGTCCATCACGCTCGCAATCCAATCGCGATCCGCAGATGTCAGTTCCGCAGGAAACAGCCCATTGCGATCAAACACATCCCATAATGTTGCCCTGTCGCGCGCGCACACAGCACCCGCCATATCCCGATACAGGCGCTGGGTGTCAGGATGCACCGTAACGCAGGACCCAAAATCCAATAATATCAATGACGTCCCATCCATCGACAGTTTAAAATTTGCCAAGTTTGGGTCGGTTTGCACAAACCCGTGGTCAAAGATTTCCGCCAAGACCACACCCAGCAGGGTCCGGGCCATCGCCGCGCGCTGCGCCATAGGCATATCGCGCAGATGCGACAGGTCACGGCCCTGTTCATAGGTCATGGTTAAAATGGCCGCGGTGGAATGGCTATCAATCACTTGGGGAACAATCACATCATCACGCCCCGCAAACAGGTGGCGCATGCGGGTCATATTGTCAGCCTCGCGCACGTAATCGGTTTCTTGGACTAACTGATCGGTGCACAGATCCATATAGTAATCCAAATCGAACCGTTTGGGCAGGATATGCGATGTTTTCAATATCCGGCGTAGGCTGGCCAAATCACTATGCAAGGTGCGATCCACGTTGGGAAACTGGACCTTGACCGCCACATCGCGCCCATCATGCAATTGCGCGCGATGGACCTGCCCAATGGATGCCGCCGCAAAGGGCACTGGATTAAATCGTGCAAACTGGCGGTGCCAACCTGCGCCCCATTGCGCCGTCAACACCGATTTCAGCTGTTTGGGCGGCATCGCATAGCCATCCGAGCGTAATTGGGCAAAAATCTGCGCCAATTCTGGCGACAAAACCAAACTGTCATCTAGGGACACCAACTGGCCAAATTTCATCGCTGCACCACGCAGGGTTTTCAGCGACCCGACCACATCGGCAATGGATTGCGGGACCAATGCCGCGCGGGTGATGTTTGGCCGTTGCCCTTGCAGGACATCACGCGCGACCCCGCCCACCACATGCCGGCCCACTGTCAATGCCATGCCTGCCGTGGTCAGACCCCGTTCGAATGGATGGGTGGGCATACGTTTTGATGTCACGGGCGCGGCTCCTTTCGTTGCACTACAAATGGCGCAGAACGGGCCAAAGTCTAGCCCGCATGTCGCATGTCACATGTCATATCCATATGTCGCATCAGGGCGATTGCCCCAATCGCTTTGCTGTCACGCTATCCCCAAGCACAGCAGAGGAAACAAAATGATTTTATATCCCACAATCGAATTGCAAAATCGCAAACCCGTCAGCCTGTTTCGCGGCAAGATGGAGGAACCGCAAATCTGGCACGTCGATCCCATCGCCAAAGCGCGCGAATTTGCCCAAGCCGGCGCCGACTGGATTCATGTAACTGATTTTGATGCCGTGATGGGCGCAGACAGCACAAACCAAGACATCATCGAACAATTGATCAAAGAAACACCCGCATCCGTCCAAGTGGGCGGCGGCATCCGATCCATCGGACAGATCGAAACATGGCTAAATGCCGGTGCCGCCCGCGTGGTCATCGGGACCGCCGCCACAACCATGCCCGATCTGGTAAAAGAGGCAGCCAAACTGTATCCCAACCAGATCGTTCTGGCCGTTGACGTGTTAAAGAGATCGGTTGTCACCCACGGCTGGAAAGAAAAGACCGCGTACCAAGCCATTGATTATGTATAATTTTTCAAAAATGATCCGCTGGCCGCAATCTTGATCACCGATATTGATGCCGACCTAGAACAAAGCGAAGACAGCCTAGGCCTGATCACCTAAATCGCCACCAAATCCAACACACCAGTTCTGGCGCGTGGCCTGACCCGCAGTTTGGACGATATTTCGCGGATCAAATTCGTGCCGCATGTTGCGGCTTGTTTGGTGGGCCGTGCCCTGTTTGATCGCAGCATTGATATTTCCGATGCCTTGGACATTGCGACCCAAGAAACCGGCGTCACCGCACAATTCCAATAACACCAATCACCGTCAGGGGGCCGTTTGCCCCCTGCCCTGCCCCGTTTGAGATTATCACAGGCGGGGCTTTACTTTGCGCCGGCGCGATCCAAATTTCTAGTATCATTTAAGAAACGGAGATTTGAAATGCTGAAATACCTAATGACTGGGGCAGTCGCCTTGGGCCTGACAACCGCCGCCGCAATCGCGGGCGGTCATTCCAACACATTGGATTACACAACGGGTGACAAAACATTCCAAGCCTTTGTCGCGAAACCTGATGCCGCATCCAAGGGGACCGTGTACATCATCCATGATTGGAACGGCTTGGACGATTACGAACAAAACCGCGCGATGATGTTGGCGGATCTGGGCTATACGGCTGTGGCGTTGGATTTGTTTGGGGTTGATGCCGTGTTGGACGGCATGGACGATTATCGCCGCGAAACCGGCGCATTATATGGCAACCGCGCCGAATTTCGCGCCCGCATTGACGCAGGTGTAACCGCCGCACGCGCTGCATTGGGAGACGCACCCAAGGATGTGTTGATGGGCTACTGCTTTGGTGGGGCCGCCGTGCTTGAGGCCGCGCGTGCTGGTATGGAACTGGACGGCTTTGTCAGCTTTCATGGTGGCCTAGGCACACCCGAGGGCCAAGATTACAGCCAAACCAAAGGATCGGTTTTGCTGTTGCACGGATCAGCCGATCCTGTATCAGGATTGGACGAATTGGCAAGCGTTATGGGGCAAATGCGTGACGCAGGTGTCGAACATGGCGCCGAAATCTTTGGCGGGGCGCGTCATTCATTCACCGTGGCCGGATCGCGCGACTATGATGCAAACGCTGATGCGCAATCTTGGGATGCCTTGGTGCGGTATTTGGAGCGCTAATCTCCTGCCCTAGACGATGATTTCCACCCCCGTCACATCCGCGTCGACCGATTGGCAGGCACGGGTCAACGTCGGGATCAGGTGGGTCAGAACATAGGCTGCATGAAATTTAGTGGGCGCGCGTAATTGAACGCGCCCCGCGATACGTTCGCCCCGTTTCAAGGCCGCAAACCACGCGCTGTATTGTGCAGGGTTTTCCTGATGCAAAATTGCCTGCGCCAGTGCCCATTCCGTGCCGTCTGAAATATCGGGCGTTGGCACATCCTGTGACGGTTTTAGCGGAACAACATTTGACTGTTCAGTTTCCGCGCCGGATTGTTCGATGGACATGCGGGTTTGAAAATCGCGATAATCGATTTCATAAATCGACGAAAGGAACCGGCCCGATTGTTCAACAGCGTGGGTTAATTCGATTGGGTGTTCTGCCACCCTATCCCCAAACACTTTAATAAATGCCTGCTGCATCGCACCGTGCAATTCGTTGGATGTTTCAAACCGTGTCAGCAGGAACCGCAGATCAACAAAAGCCTTGGGCAGGTTCATTGTCACCGCGGGGACATTTCCAGAAAACCGGTCCAAATCCTCTAGCGCTTCGGACAGCTGACCAATGAAAGATGTGGTACTGTCGTATTCCCAATACCCTGGTCCCGATGGCACATACAAAACATCTGCCGCAAAAACCGCGTTCATCGATTGATACCCAATCGCGGGCGGATAATCGAAAATGATGAAATCATACAGGTCCGGCGCTAACTGATCAAAATACCGCGACACCGCCGCGAAAAATGACCATTCCGGATTCAAATGCCGATACTGCGCGGACGCGAATTCAACAAAGGCTGCATTGGCGCAACTGGGCAGAATATCAATCGTTGGTGGGATTTTCCTCATAGTATTCTTCGACCTCGTCGACAGTCGCGGTCACGGGTAAGTCCATTTTTTGAAATCGAACAGCAAACGGAACCAGAGTTTTGCGATCTTCGATGAAAGGTGCCGCATCATCAGACAGATCCAAGCCCAACACACCTTTAACGAGAAACAATCGAAACTTGCACTCCTAGATTGAATACCATCCAACATTGCCCACACCCGCGAGCCGAAAATTATGTCACAGCATCTGAAAACAGTTATGTATTGTGATCGCTTTTCCTTTTGCATTTTGTGATCACACATGAAAATCATGTGATCACAAAACGTCAAAAACCCGCATATATTGATAACTTGGCTAAAAAACATGTTCTCGGCACCGTTGGCTAGGGAATATAGCCGAATAAACGAAGCAACACGGGACTAGTTTCATGAACATCCATGAATATCAAGCGAAGGCACTTCTTCGCAGTTACGGCGCCCCTGTTTCAGACGGACGAATCGTTCTGAAAGCAGAGGATGCAAAAACCGCCGCAGGTGAACTGGACGGACCATTGTGGGTCGTCAAAGCGCAAATTCACGCAGGCGGTCGCGGCAAAGGCAAATTTAAAGAAGCCGATGCCGGCGAAAAAGGTGGTGTTCGACTAACAAAGTCCGTCGAAGAGGCCGCAACAGAAGCCAAAAAGATGTTGGGCCGTACCTTGGTCACACACCAGACTGGTCCTATTGGCAAGCAAGTGAACCGCATCTATATCGAGGCAGGTTCCGGCATTGAACGCGAATTGTATCTTGCGCTGCTCGTGGATCGCGTGACCAGCCGCATTTCCTTTGTTTGTTCGACCGAAGGTGGCATGGACATCGAAGAGGTGGCTGCAAGCACACCAGAAAAAATCCTGTCGTTCTCGGTTGATCCTGCGACAGGGTACCAAGCATATCATGGTCGCCGCATCGCATTTGCACTGGGCTTGACCGGCAAGCAGGTCAAAGAATGCGTCAACCTGATGGGCATTCTGTACAAAGCATTCGTCGAAAAAGACATGGAAATGCTGGAAATCAATCCCTTTATCGTTGCCGAAGGTGGCAGCCTGAAAGTGTTGGATGCCAAGGTAGGCTTTGACGGCAACGCGGTCTATCGCCATTCCGATATCGCCGAATTGCGCGACACAACCGAAGAAGACCCCAAGGAATTGGAAGCGTCGAAATACGACCTGAACTATATCGCGTTGGACGGTGAAATCGGCTGTATGGTCAATGGCGCTGGTCTGGCGATGGCGACGATGGACATCATCAAACTATATGGTGCCGAGCCTGCAAACTTTCTCGATGTGGGCGGTGGCGCGACCAAGGAAAAAGTGACCGAAGCGTTCAAGATCATCACATCGGATCCAAACGTAAAAGGCATTTTGGTCAACATTTTCGGCGGCATCATGCGCTGTGATGTTATCGCCGAAGGCGTTGTTGCAGCCGTGAAAGAAGTCGGCCTGCAGGTTCCGCTGGTTGTCCGTCTTGAGGGCACGAATGTCGAACAGGGCAAAGACATCATTAACAATTCTGGCCTAGACGTTATCGCAGCAGACAACCTGCGCGACGGTGCAGAAAAAATCGTGAAAGCGGTAAAGGGATAAGACCATGGCAGTTCTTGTAAACGAAAATACCAAAGTCATCTGCCAAGGTTTCACTGGATCCCAAGGCACGTTCCATTCTGAACAGGCGATCGCTTATGGCACCAAAATGGTGGGCGGTGTGACACCTGGTAAGGGTGGCATGGAACATCTGGGCTTGCCGGTGTTCAATTCGGTCCACGAAGCGAAACACGCGACCGAAGCCAATGCATCCGTGATCTATGTGCCGCCCCCCTTTGCGGCGGATTCAATCCTTGAGGCGATCGACGCCGAAATGGAATTGATCGTGTGTATCACCGAAGGCATCCCAGTTTTGGATATGATGAAGGTCAAACGTGCGCTTGAGACATCGAAATCCCGCTTGATCGGCCCAAACTGCCCTGGCATCATCACCCCAGACGCCTGCAAAATCGGTATTATGCCTGGTCACATTCACCGCCGCGGGTCGGTTGGTGTTGTGTCGCGTTCGGGGACATTGACATATGAGGCGGTGAAACAAACCTCTGACGTGGGTCTGGGCCAATCCACATGTGTGGGTATCGGCGGCGACCCCATCAAGGGCACCGAGCATATCGACGTGTTGGAATGGTTCCTAGCGGATGATGAGACTGAATCCATCATCATGATCGGTGAAATCGGCGGATCCGCCGAAGAAGAAGCGGCACAGTTCCTGAAGGACGAGGCGAAGAAAGGCCGTAGCAAACCAGTTGCAGGTTTCATCGCAGGCCGCACAGCGCCTCCGGGTCGTCGCATGGGTCACGCCGGCGCGATTGTCGCCGGTGGCAAAGGTGGCGCCGAAGATAAGATCGAAGCGATGAAATCGGCTGGCATCGTTGTTGCTGAGAGCCCTGCAGGCTTGGGCGAGGCAGTCTTGGCCGCGATCGGCAAGTAAGACTTTGGCCTCGCCTTATTGGCGGGGCCATCCATTTTTAGCACCCGTTAGGGATATGTGATATGAACGACCATTCTCCAAATGACCAATTCCACGCCTCTAGCTTTATGCAGGGGCACAATGCGGAATATCTTGAACAGATGTACGCGCAATATGCCAACGACCCCAATGCGGTTGACGCGGCATGGCAGGAATTCTTTCGCGCCATGGGTGACGATGAAGTCAGCGTAAAACGCGAAGCTCAAGGGCCCAGTTGGGCACGGTCAGATTGGCCACAGCAACCCAATGATGATTGGACCGCTGCCCTTACAGGAGAATGGGCACCTGCCCCTGTGGAAGCACAGTCAGCAGGGAAAAAGATCAAAGAAAAAGCCGCAGAAAAAGGTATTGAGGTCTCTGACGAGGCGATCAAACGCGCCGTTCTGGACAGTATCCGTGCCTTGATGATCATACGCGCCCACCGCATCCGCGGTCATTTGGTTGCCGATCTTGACCCTCTTGGTATGCGGGATCAGACACCGCACCCAGAACTGGATCCGAAAACCTATGGGTTTACTGAGGCCGATATGGATCGTCCGATCTTTATCGACAATGTCTTGGGCCTTCAGATCGCCTCGATGCGTCAGATTGTTGACATTGTACGTCGAACCTATTGTGGTACATTCGCCCTGCAATACATGCATATTTCCGATCCCGAACAATCCAGCTGGCTGAAAGAGCGGATTGAGGGATACGGCAAGGAAATCACCTTTACCCGCGAAGGCCGCAAAGCGATCTTGAATAAACTGGTCGAGGCTGAAGGTTTCGAAAAATTCTTGCACGTCAAATACATGGGCACCAAACGTTTTGGTCTGGACGGCGGCGAGGCATTGATCCCCGCGCTGGAACAAATCATCAAACGCGGTGGTGCCTTGGGCGTGCGTGATATCGTTGTCGGCATGCCCCACCGTGGGCGTTTGTCGGTATTGGCTAATGTGATGGGAAAACCCTATCGCGCGATTTTCAACGAATTTCAGGGCGGATCATTCAAGCCTGAGGATGTCGATGGTTCGGGCGATGTAAAATATCATCTGGGGGCTTCGTCGGACCGCGAATTCGACGGCAATACCGTTCACCTGTCGCTGACGGCAAACCCATCCCACCTAGAGGCGGTCAATCCCGTTGTTTTGGGCAAAGTGCGCGCAAAACAGGAACAAATGGGTGACACAGATCGCACCGCTGTTCTGCCGCTGTTGTTGCATGGGGATGCGGCCTTTGCCGGTCAGGGTGTTGTGGCGGAATGTTTTGGCCTGTCGGGTCTGGTCGGTCATAAAACTGGCGGCACTATGCACGTTGTGGTCAACAACCAAATTGGCTTTACCACTGCACCGCATTTTTCCCGTTCATCCCCCTATCCCACCGACATCGCATTGATGGTTGAGGCGCCTATTTTCCATGTCAATGGCGACGATCCCGAGGCTGTCGTACACGCCGCCAAGGTTGCTATCGAATTCCGCCAAAAATTCCACAAAGACGTTGTGATCGATATTTTCTGTTACCGCCGCTTTGGCCACAACGAAGGCGATGAGCCGATGTTTACCAACCCGATTATGTACAACAAAATCAAGCGTCAAAAAACCACGCTTGCCCTGTACACAGAACGCTTGGTGCGCGACGGTTTGATCCCAGAGGGCGAAATCGAGGATATGAAAGCAGGCTTCCAGGCTTTCCTAAATGACGAATTCGAAGCGGGCAAAGATTACAAACCAAACAAAGCTGACTGGCTGGATGGTCGTTGGTCGCATTTGGACCGCAACAAAGAAGATTATCAGCGCGGCAAAACCGCCATTGCATCCGAAACCCTGCAAGAGGTTGGTCGCGCGTTAACCACCGCGCCCGACAATTTCCCGATGCACAAAACCGTTGCGCGTCTGCTGGACACCAAAAAACAGATGTTCGCGACTGGACAGGGGTTTGATTGGGCCACGGCCGAGGCATTGGCATTCGGATCACTCATGACCGAAGGATACCCAGTCCGTCTGGCAGGCCAGGACGCAACACGCGGCACATTCAGCCAACGCCATTCCGGCTTGGTCAACCAAGAAACCGAAGACCGTTATTATCCACTAAACCACATCCGCGACGGTCAGGCCAAATACGAAGTCATTGATTCAATGCTGTCTGAATATGCGGTGCTTGGCTTTGAATACGGCTATTCCCTGTCCGAACCAAACGCATTGGTCATGTGGGAAGCGCAATTTGGCGATTTCGCAAATGGCGCGCAGATCATGTTTGACCAATTCATCAGTTCAGGCGAAAGTAAATGGTTGCGGATGTCCGGTCTGGTCGTTCTGCTGCCCCACGGGTTCGAAGGCCAAGGCCCAGAACACAGCTCTGCCCGTCTAGAACGCTTCTTGCAAATGTGCGGTCAGGATAACTGGATCGTGGCGAATTGTTCGACACCCGCAAACTATTTCCACATCCTGCGCCGCCAGTTGCACCGCAGCTACCGTAAACCGCTGATCATGATGACGCCGAAATCACTGCTACGCCATAAACTGTGTGTGTCAGATGCGGCAGACTTCACCGATGGATCATCGTTCCATCGCGTACTATGGGATGACGCCCAGAAAGGTCACTCAGACACCAAATTGGTGGCA
>CBFHVU010000011.1:0-32704 GCA_965659465.1 uncultured Paracoccaceae bacterium
TCCTGTAACCGCGGGTCACACGATCGAGGATGTGTTGAAAGCCGTTCATTCGGGACGCCCCGGCCCGGTTCATTTGCAAATTCCGCTGGATGTGGCGCCTGTTGAAACTGGAAAAGAAACCACTGCCAACAGCGCTGTGGTGCAACGTCCAGTGACACCGATTGACCCCGACCAGCTGCAAGCCAGCTTTGATCTGGTGCAAGGGAAAAAACAAATTGTCATCTTGGCCGGCGGCGGGGCGAAAAACATAGTTTATTTAGCAAAATTGGCCGAACGCCTAGATGCACCAGTGGTGCAAACCGTCAACGCCCGTGGTGTTATGTTTGATCATCCATTGTCTGTCCCCGCCAGCCCCAGTTTGAACCGTGTCCGTGATCTGATCTCGCAGGCGGATTGCGTCTTGGCATTGGGAACAGAATTGGGGCAGACCGACTATGATATGTTTGCGACGGATACGATGCCGGACATGGCAAACTTGATCCGTGTTGATCTGTGTGCCGAACAGCTTGGCCGTCATCGCGCAACCTTGGCAATTCAGGGCTGTGCCGCGCAATTTACGGCGCAATTCCTGCAAGGATTCAGGCCACAGGCAACACCAACACAAGGGGCCGCACGGGCAAAACATACCCGCATGGCCGCTTGGCAAGAAATTGGCCCCGACTATCAGGCGCAGGTCGAAATTTTGAATGCGCTGCGCGATATGCGTCCCAATACAATTTTTGTGGGCGATTCAACACAACTCATATACGCCGGCAATCTGTATTATGACCATGACCGGCCCGCAGGGTGGTTTAATGCCGCCACGGGATACGGCGCCTTGGGTTATGGTATTCCTGCGGCGATTGGTGCGGCCATCGCCAAGCCCGAGGCACATGTTTTATGCATAACCGGTGATGGTGGCGCGCAGTTTTCCATCGCGGAACTGATGACTGCAGTTGATGAAAACTTGGCCATTACGTTTTTAGTCTGGAACAACCGTGGTTATAAGGAAATCGAATTGTCCATGCAGGCGGCTGGCGTTGATGTGTTGGGGTGTGACCCAACACCACCGGATTTCGCGGCTGTGGCGCAATCCTTTGGTATTCCGTTTCAACGGGTTGATCAATCTGTCGCCTCGGTTTGCGCTGCCTATGGATCGGTTCCGCAATCTGGACCTTCGATGATAGAGGTCGTGATCCCAGACGCTTAGTCTGAGCTCTAAACCAAGTAAAACGGTCATTTTTGTTTGACACAGGTGTTACAACGCCTACCATTTGATGACGCCTTTGCAAAAGGGGCGCGCATGAATGGGAGGAACATAAATGAAAAAATTCAGATTTGCCGCCGTAGCTGCGGCGACCATTGGGTTGTTGACCGCAACAACGACTGTGGCACAAGAGACGGATTATATTTTGAACACGGCCTCAACAGGGGGAACATATCATCCTGTGGGCACAGCGATTTCTACGCTGTCCAAAGTCAAATTGCTTCCCAGTGAAAAGTTTTCGTTGACAGCGGTCAATTCCGCGGGCTCTGGCGCCAATGTTCAGGCGATGGGTGCAGGCACCGCAGATTTTGCGATTTTGCAAGGGCTTTATGGGTCCTATGCGGCGACTGGTACCGGCCCGATTACCGAGCCGCAGGAAAATATGCGCGCTGTAACCATGTTGTGGTTTAATGTCGAGCAATTCGTCGTAGCCGCAGATCAGGCCCCAACCGGAACCGTTGCCGACATGGTTGCCCTAAAGGGCAAAGGCGCGGGTATGGGCGCACAGAATTCGGGCACCATCGGATCAAACCGCGTCTTGTTGGCAGGTTTGGGCATTGATATCGATGCAGATTATAACCTGGTCTATGCGGGCTATGGCCCCACGGCCGATGCATTGGCGAACGGTCAAATTTCAGCCGCCGGTATTCCGTCAGGACCACCCACAGGCGCGATCACCCAGTTGATGGCCGCAAATCAGGGTAAATTCACAATCCTTGACGTGACCGATGAACAGCGCGCTGCAATGGATGGGGGCCGCAATCTTTGGGTGCCATACACAATTGCTGCGGGCACATATCCGGGCCAAGAGGCAGATATTCAAACCATCGCCCAGCCAAATTTCTTGGCGGTTAATGCTGATGTGAACGAAGATCATGTCTATAAGCTGACAAAAACCATGTACGAAAACCTAGCGTTTTTGCAAGCAATCCATCCCGCAACCAAAGTCATGGCAATCGAACGTGCCATGGGCGGATTGCCCGTCAAACTGCACCCAGGCGCACAGCGGTATTACGAAGAAGTTGGGTTGGAAATTCCTGCGCATCTGAAAAACTAAATCAATGCTGAGGCGTGCTATTTGGTGCGCCTCAGTAAATTTGGTGGGGTCAATTTGAACAATTCCAACGCAGATCAGAATGCACATGATGCACCAATGTGGGGACCAGTCTTGGCGGCCTTTGCCGTTTTTTTCGGTGCATGGCATATTTTAACGAATGTGTATTTGATTGAACCAGGCCGCTGGCAAAACGCAATTCATTTTGCGGGGTTTGCCATACTGGCGGCGGTCACTTATGGGTTTTCCGCCCGTCGACCAGATGCAGGCTGGGCCAAGGTTTTAGATGGATCCTATGGCATTGCCATAGCGCTGTCGGCCCTGTGGGTTGCCTGGGCTGAAAACGGCATTTATGAACGATCATTGGCGGTCACGGGCCAATCGTGGCAATTTACAGCACTGGATTGGATCGCAGGTGGAATTTTGGTTTTTGCCTGTCTGGATTTATCGCGCCGCGTGGCGGGGTGGGTGATCCCGATCCTATGCCTGTTGGCACTGTCGTATATCCTGTTTTTGGGCAGCTATTTACCGGGGGTGTTTCGCGCCGCCAGCCTGCCGTTGAATGATGTGATGTTTCGCACATTGTATAACGACGAAGGTATCTTTGGCATACTTGCCTCTATTTCATCCACCAATATTACATTGTTTATGATTTTTGGCGGCTTTTTGGTTGTGTCGGGCGCCAGTGACTTTGTCATTGAATTGTCCAAGCTTGTTGCGGGTCGGATCAAGGGTGGGGCTGCCTTTGTTGCGGTTATGTCATCGGCAATGACGGGGACCATTTCAGGATCGGCCATTGCAAATACCGCATCCACAGGCGTGATCACCATCCCCCTGATGAAGGCAAACGGGTTTCGCCCCCAATTTGCCGCAGGGGTTGAGGCGGCGGCATCCACAGGTGGACAGCTGATGCCGCCGATCATGGGGGCGGGTGCCTTTGTCATGGCCAGTTATACCAGCATTCCCTATGCTACCATTGTTGCGGTATCGATTGTGCCTGCCATTTTGTATTTCCTATCTGTTGCCTTTATCGTTCGGATTGAGGCGGTCAAACATGACGCAGGGGCCGAGATTGATTTAACCATGGACCGCGGGAAATTGTGGTCAGGGGCGTTGGTGTTTGTAATCCCATTGGCCGTTATGATTTGGCTGCTGTTGTCAGGTGTGACGCCGGCCTATGCCGCCTGTTGGGCGATTTTATGTTTGGTATTGGTGTCTTGGGCAACGCGGGTATTGGCCGCGATTTCGTCTGATGGGATGTTTACACCCATCGTCATGGGGCCGCGTAAAATCGCGCAGGCGTTCCAATCGGGCGTGCGCGCATCGATTATGACGGGCGTATTATTGGTGACGATTGGCATTATGAATAATGCCATTGTGACCAGTGGGGTGGGAAACAGCTTTTCTTTGATGATTGCGCAATGGTCACAGGGGTCGATGTTTTTGGCCATTATACTGGTGGCTTTGGTGTCGCTGGTATTGGGCATGGGGTTACCGGTCACGGCCGCCTATATCATTTTGGCGATCCTGACGGCGCCTGCCTTGGCGGGAATTATGTCGGATGTACTGATCGCAGAACAATTAATGGCGGGCATCACTGACCCCATGCAATCGGCATTGTTTATGTTGGTGGATCATCCCAATGTGGCACTGGTCCCAACGGGTATGACACAGGCCGATGCATGGGAATTGGTGGGGGCCATTCCATTTGAAATGGCCGTGTCCATCAGGTCGGTTTTGGTGGATCCATCAGCAGCCATGACGTTTTTACTGGCGGCCCATTTGATCATTTTTTGGCTGAGCCAAGACAGCAACGTCACACCGCCCGTGTGTCTGGCGGCCTTTACCGCGGCAGGCATCGCAGGGTCACGGCCCATGGCCACCGGGTTTGAAAGCTGGAAAATCGCGAAGGGTTTGTATGTGGTGCCGTTGATGTTTGCCTATACCCCGCTGATTTCGGGATCAGTGGGTGAAATCATCCATATTGGTTTGTTCGGATTGTTCGGGATTTATGCGCTTAATGCCCTGATCCAGAATTATGCCGAAGGTCCAATCACATGGCGCGACCGTGCAATTTTTGCCCTTGGCGCGGGATTGTGTTTCTGGCCGTTGATGTGGATGGCAAACCTAGCTGGTGCTGCGTTGGTTGTGTTGGCAGTTTGGGCGTCGCGGCGCAATCACTAGGATGGCCAGTGTCACAAAAAAACGCAGGACACATTATGGCCCTGCGTTTATTTGTATATGCGCCCCACAGGTGTTGTGAGGCGCAGTGATATTTTCTTAGAAGTGTACTGACAAACTGTCCAAGGGTGTTTTCTTGGGCGGTGCGAATTTTGTCAGGTTGATGCCTTGTACTGCGGATTTATATTCCTCAAGCGTTGGCGTACGGCCTAGAATTGCGGACAATACAACAACTGGTGTTGACGCCAGCAGGCTTTCACCTGTTTTATCATCGGCATCCTCAACCACGCGGCCTTTGAACAGGCGGGTGGATGTGGCCAGAACTGTGTCACCTTTGGCCGCTTTCTCTTGGTTGCCCATACATAGGTTACAGCCGGGACGTTCCAGATACAGAGTGTTTTCGTATTCGGTCCGTGCCGTTGTTTTTGGGGCCGCGTCGTCGAATTCGAAACCAGAATATTTCTGCAATATTTCCCAGTCGCCTTCGGCCTTAAGTTCGTCGATGATGTTATACGTTGGGGCCGCAACAACCAAAGGTGCCTTAAATTCAACCTTGCCTGTTTTCGCCTCAATGTTTTTAAGCATCTGTGCGACGATTTGCATGTCACCTTTGTGAACCATGCATGATCCAACAAAGCCCAAATCCACCTTTTTCTCAGCCTTGTAGAATGAAATCGGACGGATCGTGTCATGCGTATAACGCTTGGAGATGTCGGGGTTTTTGACGTCTGGGTCCGCAATCATTGGTTCAGAAATCAAATCTAGGTCAACGACAACTTCGGCAAAGTATTTTGCATTGTCATCTGGTCGCAACGCAGGTTTATCGCCTGATTTGATTTCGCCAATGCGTTTGTTTGCAATGTCGATCAAACCTTGCAGCATTTTAACGTCGTTATCCATGCCCTTGTCGATCATCACTTGGATGCGTGATTTCGCGATTTCCAGAGATTCGATCAATGTGTTGTCTTGTGAAATACAGATCGACGCTTTGGCCTTCATTTCGGCTGTCCAGTCGGTGAATGTGAAAGCTTGGTCCGCCAGTAGGGTGCCGATGTGGACTTCGATCACGCGGCCTTGGAACACGTTGTCGCCAAATTGTTGCAACATCTGTGATTGGGTCGCATGGACCACGTCACGGAAATCCATGTGTTCGGCCATTTGACCTTTGAATGTCACTTTGACGGATTCAGGAATTGGCATCGTCGCCTCACCCGTGGCCAATGCCAGCGCAACGGTGCCCGAGTCTGCGCCAAAGGCCACGCCCTTGGACATACGCGTATGGCTGTCGCCGCCGATGATGATCGACCAGTCATCCACAGTAATATCGTTCAATACCTTGTGGATCACGTCTGTCATCGGGTGATAAACGCCTTTGGGATCACGACCGGTGATCAGGCCAAATTTGTGCATGAACGCCATCAAACGCGGTGTGTTTGCCTGCGCTTTGATGTCCCAAACCGATGCGGTGTGGCAGCCCGATTGATACGCACCATCGACTGACGGTGAAATCACGGTTGCGGCCATTGCCTCAAGCTCTTGGGATGTCATCAGGCCGGTTGTGTCCTGTGATCCAACGATGTTGACCTTAACACGCATGTCCGATCCTGCATGCAGAACCTTGCCCGGTGTGGTGCCGCGCGCATTTGCGTTAAAGATTTTTTCAACGGCGGTCAGGCCCTGACCTTCGTGTGAAATTTCTTTGGATGTGGCAAAGGCGGATTTCAATTCAACGCCCAGTGTTTCACATGCAAATGTCTGCAATTTTTTACCAAACACAATCGCATAGGACCCACCCGCGCGGATGAATTCCAATTTCTGCGGGCTAAAGGACGCGCCAAGATCAACCAATTCTTGGCCATCTTCGCTGTACATCTTTTTGTCTTTGGTATTGATTTTGAAAACGGTGCCGGTTTCAACTGAATATTTTTGTTCCAAGACGGGGTTGCCGTCATTGTTCAAAATCGGCTTGCCATCTTCGCCCAATTTTTTGACCCAGTTTTTCAGATCAATGCCAATACCGCCTGTCACGCCGACAGTGGTCAGGAAAATTGGTGAAATACCATTTGTACCTGCAACGATTGGCGCAATATTGACGAATGGGATATAGGGGCTGGCCTGTTTTCCGGTCCACAATGCGACGTTGTTGACGCCAGACATCCGCGATGACCCCACGCCCATGGTACCCTTCTCGGCGACCAGCATAACGCGTTTGTCGGGGTGCTGGATTTTCAGTGCTTGAATTTCTTGCTGGGCGCGTTCGGAAATCATGCATTTGCCGTGCAATTCGCGGTCTGATCGCGAATGCGCCTGATTGCCGGGTGACAACAGGTCGGTGGAAATATCGCCTTCGGCAGCGATATAGCTGACGACTTTGATTTCTTCTTCTGGTTCTGGCAGCTTGGTGAAAAATTCAGCCGCGGCATAGCTTTCCAATAAATCCTTGGCGATTGCGTTGCCAGCCTCATAGGCTTCTTTGATGCGGTCGGTGTCGGCCTCATAGAGGAACACTTGGGTTTTCAAAACCTCTGCTGCGGGTTTTGCGACGGCGTCATCGGTGCCCAAGGCCAAATCCAACAATACGCGAACAGACGGGCCACCTTTCATGTGTGACAGCTGTTCGAAAGCAAAGTCCGCATCAATTTCCGCAACATTTTCCTTGCCTAGAATAATGTCTTTCAAAAACTCGGCCTTGACCTCAGCTGCGGATGTGGTGCCGGGCAGGGTGTTGTAAATTAAATAATGCAGAGAGTCTGCACGATGGGTGTGCCCTGTATCTTTGATTTGTTCAATAATTTCAGCCAGCAGCGCGCCGTCGTCGATTGGCTTGGGGCTTAGGCCCTGTTCTTTGCGGGCTGCGATTTCTTCTAGATATGTGGTGTATAAACTCATCGGTTTCTCTAGCTTTTATTACGGTTTCCATGGGGCGCCCACGCGAAAATACGATGTGAATCACATGGGCTTTTTAATTTGTATACAAATGTACACCAAGTTTTCTATATGGGCAAGAACCTAACTATTAGATGGGTCCACTTGTGTCAAATTGCCAGTGTTTCAAAGTGCCAGTCATAAATCCACCGGCAATCCATGTATCATGCCTGCACGGTATGTTTCGGTGATCAACATGCAAGAATTGTTTTCAATTTCCAACACATATGTTCGGGCTGCACTGGGGTCGGGCGCGCCACAGCGCGAAAATAACCGATCTAGCACATCATCAGGGCAGGGCACGGCCCGTTTGCGCGTCAGTTTAACGTCAAAAATATAGCCGATGGGGTATAGCCCCTGTTCCAGATGAAATCGAACGTCACTATCCAACTGTTCCAATGAAATATAGGTCAGATTATCCATCATCACCTGACCGGCATGGGAAATGGTGACTTGGCGTTCGATAAAATCCTGCCCCGTTAAATGGGTTGTCACGGATGCGGGCACCTGGGTTGTTTTTTCTTGATATAACACATCCAGCTGAATGGGCCCCTGCGCCAATGTTTCACAGATCAATGTGGCCGATCCGTCCTGTGTCAATAGCTGTTGTTTCCACATATTGGCCCAAGAGCGAAAAGGCGATGGATCCGCAATCGCGTCATCAAAACGGACGCGGGCCAGTTTGTCCATGGGCACGGTCATTATACTTGGGCCTTTCGTATTGCTAAGGCCATCCGGCCACGGACCTGTGGTTAACATCATATCGGATTTAGCGAAAGGATCAAAACGTTCCCAAGGCGGGCTGATTCCAGTGCTTAAAGCTGACCTAGGGGCACTTGGTATAATCCAAGTTCCTTGTCTTACTGCAATTTTCAAAAAGAACAAAAACGAACATAAAATTATTGCAACAACGAACAATAAAAGGCATAAAAACAACATTACCGCACTTTAGGAGGATCTGCGTGACACATTCTGACGAGCCCAAGACATTCGATTTGTTCATCATAGGTGGCGGCATAAACGGCTGTGGTATAGCACGGGATGCGTCGGGCCGTGGATTGTCTGTGGGCTTGGCTGAAATGAATGATCTGGCATCCGCCACGTCGTCGGCCTCGACCAAGTTGTTTCATGGCGGATTGCGGTATCTGGAATATTTTGAATTCCGTCTGGTTCGCGAGGCGTTGATCGAACGCGAAGTGTTGTTAAAGGCGATGCCCCACATCAGTTGGCCCATGCGCTTTGTTCTGCCTTATCATGCGGATATGCGGTTTGAATCCGACACGCCGACATCGCGTTTATTGTCCGTGATCATGCCATGGATGAAGGGGCGTCGCCCCGCTTGGTTGATCCGGCTGGGGCTGTTTTTATACGACACCTTGGGCGGGCGCAAAATCCTGCCCGGCACGACAACGCTGGATCTGACCACATCCGCCGAAGGCGCGCCGCTGCAATCGCGATTTGCCAAGGCATATGAATATTCAGATTGCTGGATCGAAGATTCCCGATTGGTTGTCTTGAATGCCCGTGACGCCGAGGCGCGCGGCGCCCGTATCATGACCCGAACACGCGTTGTATCTGCCCAATGTGACAACGGTCTGTGGCGCATTGAAACGCAAAACACCGAAACCGGCGAAACCGCGACGCATCACGCGCGCATGCTGGTTAATGCGGGCGGCCCTTGGGTGGGCGATATCATCCAAACCAAAATGCGTCTGAATTCCCGCGAAGGTGTCCGTTTGGTCCGTGGCAGTCATATCGTGACGCGCAAGCTATATGACCATGACAAATGTTATTTTTTCCAAGGCACTGATGGGCGGATTATTTTTGCTATTCCCTATGAAACCGATTTTACCCTGATCGGGACCACGGATGCCGAACATACGGATCCGTCACAAAAACCGGTCTGCACGCCGCAGGAACAATCTTATTTGCTGGATTTTGCCAATCAGTATTTCGACCAGCAGCTTGGCGATGATGATGTGGTTTGGTCCTATTCCGGTGTGCGCCCGCTTTATGACGACGGGGCCAGCAGTGCCACGGCAGCCACGCGCGATTATACGCTAAAGGTTGATACAAGCACGGGGGCGCCCGTTTTGAATATCTTTGGCGGGAAAATTACCACCTATCGCCGTTTGGCCGAGTCAGCGTTGGAAAAAATCGGGGCCCATTTGCCAATGGGCAAGGGGCCATGGACAGCGGGCGTTCCATTGCCCGGCGGGGATTTTGCAGTGGATGGATTTGACGATTTGGTTGCCCAGCTGCGCATGGATTTTCCGTTCGTGGATGAATTTTGGGCGCGGCGTTTGGTTCGAGCCTATGGGACACAGGCCGCGGAAATTCTGGGTGATGCGACAACGGCCGCTGATTTGGGCCAAGATTTTGGTGACACGCTCAGCGAGGCCGAAGTGCGCTGGTTGATCGCCAATGAATACGCGCAGACTGCAACAGACATCGTCTGGCGGCGCACGAAATTGGGGCTGCGGTTGACGCCCGAACAAATATCGCATTTGGACACATGGATGGCCCAACACCGCCATGCGATGACCAAAGCCGCTGAATAAGCAGCAATCACCCTTTCCCCAGAATTTAGGGGGTGAATTCTGGATAATTGATCACAACAACAGAAATGGCTGTTGTTCGGGTGCCCTATTGGTCAGGCCAGCGCTTAGTCATTCGATGAATGGGATCCGCGTGAACAAATGAGCCGCGGCGGCGTAACTGCCGCGGGTTTTTTAACGCCCGCGGTTAGCGATGCGTTCATGCATTTGAATGATCAGATTGCTGGCTGTTTTTTCAAACAAACATGGGATGATTGCGTGGACCAATGCGGCGAAACCGGCGCCCAACAGACGTGATGCAAACCACAGGGCAAAGACAAAGTGTTCTAGGTAACTTTCGTCGACGGACTGTGGGTGATTGACAAAAATACGTTTCCAAATCTGGGTCATTGCGCTTTCCTTTCCCTTTTTGAAAAAAACTAGCGCAAGATATGGGTGAATTTGTCCCAAATTAACAATTGATTTGCGGCAGGATGTGGATAATATCCCACAGATGACACTAGATATCGACATTATTGACCGCCAAATCCTGATGCTGTTGCAAAATGATGCATCGCTTAGCGTTGATGCCTTGGCAGATCGTATCAATCTGTCGCGCAATGCCTGCTGGCGGCGTGTGAAACGGTTGGACAGTGCAGGGATCATTCGCAAACGCGTGGCGATTTTGGATCCGGACCGCGTTGGGTTGGGGTTATTGGCCGTGGTGATGATCCGTACCAATGATCACAGCGCGGATTGGTTGGCTAAATTTCGTCGTGCTGTGCGCGAAATGCCCGAAATTATTGATGCGCAGCGGATGACAGGGGATTTGGATTATATTTTGCGGGTTCGTGTGGCGGATGTGCCGGCCTATGATTATTTTTATCAACGCTTTATCGCCAAGGTCCATGTGGCGGACGTGTCAGCCAGCTTTGTCATGGAACACATCAAGGAAACAACAGCCTTGCCTGTTTGAATGGTCAAAACAGCACACATTAATACTCTAAACTTATACTAATATGGGTGGTTGGCGTCTTTTATCTGTACTTTGGTGCTGTGTTCGTGTATCCGCTGGCCTATGCTGTAATCGCTGTGCGACCAGCACCCATTTCCTAAGGCCAGACATCAGACACGACCTGCGGCCTGCATATACGACGAGACAATCTTGAAAAACGCACTAAAGATCGCGCTAGATAAGCGTGAATACACCACGTTGACCCCCGTTCAACAACAGGTGTCCAATCCAGAATATGACACTGCCGATTTGTTGGTTTCGGCCCAAACGGGGTCGGGTAAAACCGTTGGGTTTGGCCTGGCCATTGCCCCCAATCTGTTGGGCGAGGCCGAAGAATTTGACCGTGCCGATACGCCTTTGGGCTTGGTGATCGCACCGACCCGCGAATTGGCGATGCAGGTCAAACGCGAACTTAGCTGGCTCTATGCCGAGGCCGGCGTTGTGATGGCGTCTTGTGTGGGCGGCATGGATATGCGCGACGAACGCCGCGCATTGGAACGTGGGGCGCATATTGTTGTGGCCACGCCCGGTCGTTTGCGCGATCACATCATGCGCAATTCGATCGATCTGTCGGCCATTCGCGTCGTCGTTTTGGACGAAGCAGACGAAATGTTGGATTTGGGATTTTCCGAAGATCTGGAAATGATCTTGGATGCCACGCCTGAAACGCGCCGCACCTTGATGTTTTCGGCCACGGTGTCCAAAGGTATCGCGCAACTGGCAAAGAAATATCAAACCGATGCGCAACGGATCACCACCCTTGCTGACAAAGACCAGCATGCTGATATTGAATATCATGCCATTCAGGTCAATCAACACGATGCTGAAAATGCAATTATCAATACCCTGCGCTATCACGAAGCACCCAATGCCATCGTTTTTGCCAATACACGGGCCACGGTTGCACGGCTGACCACACGCTTGTCAAACCGTGGGTTTTCGGTTGTTTGTTTGTCCGGTGAATTGTCGCAATCCGAACGCTCGCATGCCTTGCAGGCGATGCGCGATGGGCGTGCACGCATTTGCGTGGCCACCGATGTTGCCGCCCGTGGCATTGATTTGCCGAAATTGGATTTGGTTGTTCATGCGGAATTGCCGTCAAATCACGAAACTTTGTTGCACCGTTCTGGTCGTACAGGGCGGGCAGGGCGCAAAGGTACATCCGTACTGATCGTGCCGCCCAATGCCTATCGCAAAGCGACGCGTATTTTGGGGTCGGCCAAACTGAATGCAGATTGGCGTCCAGCCCCCACCGCAGACGAAGTATTGTCCAAAGATCATGAGCGTATGCTGCATGATGATATTTGGACCAACGAAATTAATCCAAATCATGCTGACATGATTGAAACCTTGCTAACGCAGTTTGGCGCAGAACGTGTCGCGGCGGCGTTTTTGGAAACCTATTCCAAACATATGTCCGCACCTGAGGATATCAGTGAATTCAGCGCCAAGCCATCCAAGCATGATGGCAAACGCGAACCAAAATCCCATGCGGATTTTGGCCCAAGCACATGGTTTAAGCTGGCCAAAGGGCGCAACGATGGCGTGTCACCGGGGCAGATCGTGCCAATGCTATGCAAAGCGGGTGGTATTACCAAATCAGATATTGGCGCCATTCGTATCCAGGACAAACACACATTTTTAGAACTGCGCCAAGAAGCGCAAGATGGCTTTATGTCGACCCTTGGATCTGATCCCAAGGTCGAAGGTGCGCCTATTGCAGCCCTTGATGCGGCGCCCGACCTGCCGCCAGCGCCACCGCGTGGCGCTAGCGGGGGCAAACCACATCGCGGATCGGGTGGTGGCCGTGGATTTGGTGGAAAATCAGACGGGCCACGTCGATCTGATCGGGGTGACAAGCCCGCGCGCGGGGATAAATTTCACCCCATTGGCGCACCAAACGATTCGCCCAAGCCCGAGCGTGCCAAAGCCCTCCCCAAGCGGTTTGACAAACCAACATCGCCTTCGAACCCTGTCAAAGAGCGCCCAGAGGGCGTCGTGACCCCAATCAAGAAAAAACCGCGCAAATCTGTGGGACCAGATGGCGGGTTCGATCCCAAATCACCCCAATCGTCAAAACGCGCAGGCGCCAGAAAACCTGCGGGCACCGGTTTGGCACCCAAGGTGGGCAAATTCAACAGCAAGAAAAACAAAGCGCGCCGCACCGATGGGGCGCCATCTGGCAAGGGTGGTTTTTCTGCGCCAAAGCGGACCAAATAGTTCGACAACATAGGGGCGGCTGCGCAAACAGCCGCCCCTATTTTATTCAGCAAGCTAGGTCAGTTCGCTGTGCGAACAGGCCTAGCGGGCCGTGTTTCATCCGCATAGGTTCCAAGGGAATTGTTCCGCCAAATCGGCACCTGAACCGCTAAAATACGGACCGCAGCGCAGTGACCAATGCGTGGTGCAAGGAACCTGCAGCCGAACGTGGCCCCATGACTGCGATATGGTTTGGATCAAAAATCAGCACAAAACAGCCCAGATGGTCGATGGTGGTCCGCACAGCCGTGCCATTGGATTTGGCGCGAATGTTGACAGGGCATAATCGTTCAAACACATCCGCCAACTGCGCACCAGACAGATCAAACCGACACCAGGCATCTGTTTGTTCGGTCACACTGAAATTGCCCTGCGCCTGCTGCGCCAATTCAGCAGCAATTGTTTCATGGGTCGCAAAATCTGCAATGACCATCCATTGATCTGGCCCCATCCAAAACGCCAGTTGTGTGGTGCCAGAAATCTGTTCAACATCGGGCAGAGGCGTTCCCAGAAAATCCGCCAAACTGGCCATTGCGTCAGGTCCTGTGTTCAGCCGTGCTGCAACGCTGGCATAGGCGCGATCGACGACCTCGCTCAGGGTGACAGTACCATGTTGTTCGGTGATCGGTTGGGCATTTCCCAATGGGGTGATGGGGGCTAAATCAGGCACGCAGACGGTCTCCCTCTGGATCAATGAAATGGGCGGATACAATTTCGACATCATGTTCGACACCGGTCAGGGGGCTGACCAGCTGGACAACTTCGCCCAGTCTTGTGTCACCCGATTTGACAAAGGCCAGTGCAATGTGGTGGCCCAGATTTGGCGAATAACAGGCCGATGTCACATATCCCTGATCATGGGCGGCATCCACTGGGTCGCCCTTGGTGACAATGTGCGATCCGGCGGGCACCGGTTTGGTGTGATCCACAGGACGCAGACCCACCAGTTTCAGCGCGTCCGGGTCATTCATTCCGTAACGGGTCGACAGGGTGGCGCCGATGCTGTCTTTCTTGTTGGACACCATTCTGCCCATACCCAAATTCAACGCGGTAGTGGTGCCGTTTAATTCGTTGCCCGCGGCGTGGCCTTTTTCGATGCGCATCACGCCTAAGGCTTCGGTTCCGTAAACAACGGCATCAAATTCTTGCCCTGCCTCAACCAGTCGCCGGATCAGAGCATCGCCATATCGCGTTGGCACCGCAATTTCATAGGCCAATTCACCTGAAAACGAAATGCGGAACAATCGCCCGCGCAACCCATCGCAAACAGTGATGTCACCACAGGCCATATAGGGGAACGCTTCGTTGGAAATATCACATTCGGGATCCACGATTTTTTGCAGTAATTTCCGCGCATTGGGACCGGCCACCGAATATTGTGCCCAAGCTTCGGTTGTGGAAATCAGTTGCACATCCATAGCGGGGAACAGGCATTGGCGCACAAATTCCATATGGCGATAGACACTGACTGCATTGGCCGTGGTAGTGGTGACCACAAATTGATCCTCGGCCAACCGCGCGGCGGCGCCGTCATCCATGGCAATGCCGTCTTCGCGCAGCATCAGGCCATAGCGTGTTTTGCCGACCGGTAATTTGGCAAATCCGTTGCAGTAGATTGTGTTCAAAAATGCAGCGGCATCGCGGCCTTGGACGTCGATTTTGCCCAAGGTTGTGACATCACAGATCCCCACGGATTTGCGTGTCTGTAATACTTCGCGGTCGACCGATTGACGCCAATGGGTTTCGCCCGGTTTTGGGAACCATTGCGCGCGCAGCCACATGCCAACTTCGACGAAAACGGCGCCCTGTTCGCTGGCCCACGTGTGGCTGGGCGTTTTGCGATAGGGGCGAAAATCGCGACCGCGCGACCGCCCAGCCAAGGCGCCCAGTGCCACAGGCGTATAGGGTGGGCGGAACATGGTTGTGCCCACCTCGGGGATGGATTTGCCCGCAATTTCGGCCATGATGGCCAGACCCGACATATTGGATGTTTTGCCCTGATCTGTCGCCATGCCCAATGTGGTATAGCGTTTCAAATGTTCGACCGAGACAAAGTTTTCCTGATGCGCCAGTTTGACGTCCTTGGCGGTGACATCATTTTGTTGATCGACCCACGCGCGTTTTGCACTTGCGACATGCCAAAATGGGGTCAGGTTCACAGGGGCATCCTGCGTTTGTGGAATGTCAATCAAGGCCGATCCATAGCCCAGTTCTGATAGGGCATTTTGCGCCGCTTGCATGCCTGTTTCCAGCGCGCTTTGTGTGGTCATCTGGCCATTGGCTGCCCCCGCCACGGTCATACCCGCAGGCAATGTCCCCGCAGGAACAAAGGCGTGTAGCGTTTCATCCCATGCGGGGTGCCCCCGTTGGTGGCAGGTCAAATGTACATTTGGATTCCAACCACCACTGACCCCCAAGGCACCAACATTGATTGTGCGGGTCCCACCCGATGTCAGGCGCACATCGATGGATTTCAGGCCCAGTCGGCCGTGGGTCTGAACAATCTGGCCGCCTGCGATTGTTTCGTAATCGCCCAAACTCTTGGCCGTGTCGCGGGTGTCAATAACAGTTGTTTCAAGACCAAGTTGAGCTAGGTCAATCGCGGTACGGTGACCGTCATCATTATTGGTAAACACCGCCACTTGGTGTGCAGGGGTCACCGCCCATCGGTTGGCATAGCTGCGCAGGCTGGCGGCCAGCATTATTCCGGGTCGGTCATTGTTTTCAAATACGATGGGCCGTTCTGTGGCCCCCGCAGCCAAAATGGCGCGTTTTGAATATACGCGCCACAGGATTTGGCGTGGCTTGCCGGTGGGGGATTGGGGCAGGTGATCTGTGACCCGTTCGACCAGACCATATATGCCGTGGTCATAGGCCCCCATGACCGTGGTGCGCGTCATCAGGCGCACATTTGGCATACTGGCCAATTCTGCAACCATTTGCGCGGCCCAGTCTGATGCCGATTGGTCCCCAATGCCAAAGGTTTCTGCGTTCAGGCGTCCGCCCATACGGAAATCTTCATCCGCTAAGATGACTTGGGCGCCGGCGCGTCCGGCGGTTAATGCTGCAGCCAGTCCGCTTGGACCTGCCCCAATGACCAAAACATCGCAATGCAGGAACCCTTTGTCATAGCAATCGGGGTCAGGTTCATGGGATAGCGTTCCCAAGCCTGCGGCTTTGCGAATGATCGGTTCATAGAGTTTTTCCCAAAACGCGGCGGGCCACATAAATGTTTTGTAATAAAACCCTGCCGTCAGAAAATTTGACAACCGATCATTGATGGCCATTGCGTCAAAGGCCAGCGATGGCCAGCGGTTTTGTGATTTGGCCACCAATCCGTCAAACAATTCGGCAGTTGTGGCGCGTGTGTTGGGTTCTTGGGCCGCACCTGTGCGTAATTCGACGATGGCATTTGGTTCCTCGGACCCTGCAGTCATGGGGCCACGGGGGCGGTGATATTTGAATGACCGACCCATCAAACGTACGTCATTGGCCAACAGTGCCGACGCCAAAGTGTCACCTGCAAAGCCTCTGTATGTTTTCCCATCAAACTGGAAATTCAGGGATTTTGTCCGATCAATTTGTCCGCCGGATAAACGATTTGGTTGCGTCATTTGTTGCGCCCCGGTTTTTGTCCCTGATTACGGGCCACATCGCGGGCCAGATCCACGTTTGTTATTTCATGGGTGATTGTATCGCGTGTGACCACCAGCCACGAACGATCCCCCTGTTCATGATACCATAATTCACGGTGCACCCCGGCTGGGTTATCACGCAGATATCCATAGTCGATGAACTGGTCCAAGGCATCGTCACTCTGCCAATCAGGGCGGTTGATCAGGTTTGCGTCGCCTTTGTAAATGAATTCGCTGCTGTCACGTGGGCCAAGCAGGGGGTGATTGATAATCATGATCTGTATCCTTGGTTGGCGGGTTAGTGCAGGTTGGGTTGGTTGCCCATGCCCTTTTCGTCGATCATGTGACCGGTGTGGAACCGATCCAATCGATAGGCTGTGGCCGTTTCGTGCGGGGTGTCGGTGGCCAGCAAATGCGCATAGACATAGCCAGAGGCGGGCGTTGCTTTGAACCCGCCGTAGCACCAGCCACCATTGAAATACAGCCCATCAATATGCGTGCGATCGATGATGGGTGATCCATCCATCGACATATCCATGATGCCACCCCATGACCGCAGCAAACGGGCGCGGCCAAGGTTAGGGAAAATCGCCATGCCACCTTCGCAGACGTCCTCGATCACGGGCAGGTTGCCGCGTTGGGCATAGGAATTGTACCCGTCAATATCGCCGCCGAACACCAGCCCACCTTTGTCGGATTGGCTACAATAAAAATGCCCCGCGCCAAAGGTGATCACACCCGGCAATATCGGTTTTAATCCCTCGGACACAAAGGCCTGAAGTACATGCGATTCAATCGGCAGGCGCATGCCGGCCATTTGCATAATGCGCGATGACGATCCAGCAACGCAGGATGCAACCTTGGTTGCGCCAATAAATCCGCGATTTGTGTCCACGCCCAGACATTTGCCATTTTCGATACGCAGGCCGGTAACTTCGCAGTTTTGAATGATGTCCACACCCAATTGGTCGGCAGCGCGGGCATAGCCCCATGCAACCGCATCATGGCGCACTGTGCCACCGCGATGTTGGGCCAATCCGCCTTTGATTGGGAAACGGGCATTATCAACATTCAAAAACGGATATTTTGCCACGATCTGTTCGGTGGACAAAAATTCCGCATCTGCCCCATTTAGGATCATAGCATTGCCCCGCCGAATAAACGCGTCGCGCTGCGCGTCCGTATGGACCAAGTTCAAAATTCCGCGCTGGCTGACCATGACGTTATAGTTCAGGTCCTGTTCCAGGCCTTCCCACAGTTTTAGGGAAAATTCGTAGAAGGGTTCGTTTCCATCCAACAGATAATTTGATCGAATGATGGTGGTATTGCGGCCTACGTTTCCGCCACCAATCCAGCCCTTTTCCACAACGGCGATGCGCGATTGTTTATACACACTGGCCAGATAATACGCTGTTGCCAAGCCATGACCGCCGCCGCCGATTATGACATAATCATACTGTGCCTTTGGTGTCGCATCACGCCACGCGGGGCCCCAACCACGATGTCCTGCCAATGCTTCGCGGATTACGCGAAATCCTGAATATGCCATAGAATCAAACTCCTCTTACGCCATACTTTGATAATCTGGTTGCGATGTCATGGCTGTATTCGGACATATTCATGTTCAAATCAGACATAATGTCGTATTTTCGCGGTTTCCCTTGCGCATTGGTCAAGGTATCCTTGGCAAATTGACAGTTTCACGCAGGCCCGATGTTCTGGGCCATTGGATTATTGGGGGCACGCATATGGCTTATCTTGGGGTTGATTTGGGGACGTCTGGGCTGCGTCTGTTGTTGGTGTCCGATCAGGGGCAGCCGATTGCCGCAGTTGAGCGGACCTATCAAGTGTCAAATCCGCAGATGGGGTGGTCGGAACAGGATCCAGCCTGTTGGGTGCGCGCGTTTGACGATGCGGTAGGGGAATTGCGTACCAGCTGCCCCGCCTTTGGTGGGCTGCGCGGCATTGGTGTTGCAGGTCACATGCATGGTGCGACGCTGTTGGATGCCTCTGGCGCTGTGCTGCGGCCCTGCATTTTATGGAACGATACCCGAGCCCATGCCGAGGCGGCTGAATTGGACGCAATGGATGGCGTGCGTGCCGCGTCAGGGAATATCGTGTTCCCCGGATTTACTGCGCCGAAATTGGATTGGGTGCGCCGAAATGAACCAGAAATTTTTGCCAAAGTGGCCAAGGTTTTATTGCCTGCGGCCTATCTGAATTATTACCTGACTGGCGAATATGTGGCCGATATGTCCGACAGTGCGGGCACCGCGTGGCTGGATGTGGGCGCGCGGGCGTGGTCCGATCATTTGTTAGAGGCAAGCCATATGCGCCGCGAACAAATGCCCACCTTGGTCGAAGGATCAGAACAGGCGGGCATGTTGCGCCACGAATTGCGCGACGCATGGGGGCTGTCTGGCCCTGTCACTGTTGCTGGCGGTGCTGGTGATAATGCCGCCGCTGCCTGTGGCATCGGTGCACTGGACGAAGGGCAGGGGTTCGTATCCCTTGGCACGTCTGGCGTGGTATTGGCCGCCCGTGATGGATATCATCCGGCGCCGGAAACGGCGCTTCACACGTTTTGTCACGCTGTGCCGGCGCGCTGGTATCAAATGGGTGTTATGTTGTCGGCGACCGACAGTTTGAATTGGTTTTCCAGCCTTGTCGATCAAAAGCCAGCAGCGCTAACCGCCGCACTGGGGGATGCGTTGCATGCGCCATCACCCGTCCGGTTCATGCCCTATCTGTCTGGTGAACGCACACCCCATAACGATGCTGATATCCGCGGTGGTTTCACAGGTTTGGCCAAATCCACCACATGCGCTGATATGACCCAAGCGATTTTAGAGGGCGTAGCCTTTGGCCTGCGCGACAGTTATCAGGCCCTTGGTGCAAGCAACTTGCAGCTGGATCACGTGATCGCCATCGGTGGCGGGAGTGCGTCGCGGTATTGGTTGAAATTGATTGCCACTGTTTTTGACATACCGTTAATGATCCCAAAATCGGGCGAATTTGGTGCAGCTTTGGGGGCCGCAAGATTGGGCATGATCGCCGCCACGGGTGATGAGCCTGAGACCATCATTACACCGCCTATGTGCGATGAACAGATTGATCCGGATGTGCACTTAGTTGATTCATTTGAGGCGGCATATCAAACATTTCGGGCGTCTTATGCTAGGCTGAAGTCATTTCAGTAGATGCATCGGCGGCTACAACACGATTGGATTTTAATTTTCATAAAAATTAAAATACTTTAAGATAAATGAGTATTGTTCAGCGCCGTCAAAACTCATTTGTCTATCACAGTATATAATCTAATTTGATGGGTCGCTTGGTGTCAGCTCTCTGCAATTGTTATTTTAGAAGATTAATAAAAGGCGTTTCAAACAAATTTGTCATGGGGGTGGTTTGCAAACTGCTAGTCGTAGGTTTTAGTATGGACCTATTCTTGATACGTGTTAACCGTATCGGTGTTGAAATTGCTGCGGCTAAAATTGCAGAATTTTATGCAGGGCGATGTTACAGAATGTCTTGTAAAAGGGCATTTTTGGTTGTCCAACAACGTACAAATTATTATGTTGTGTGAGATGTGGCTAAGGCAGAAATCATAATACTTGCTTAAATATGTGTCATGAAAGCCAATAATAATTATAATCTGACAAATTTAAGTTCTCATTGTATATCGTTAAAGCCGAAACACTTATATTTTAGTTGATAGGGCATAAACGGACATATCTTCGTGATTTGTACCTTCATCATATACTTCTATAACCTTAATTAAAATTGACCATATATTGGGTAGTCTGGCAAAGGAATGCAACAATTTGGAATGTATTAGTAATGAGGCAACGAAACACGCGTTGTGTGTCAACTCACAGCGCAGAAATGCGACCAACGATCTGCTAAAATCATTTGTATTTGAAAAGTATTTTTATTTCATCATATTTCACATAATCTTGATTATAAGTGATAACATGTAACTTAAATTTTCCGTGAAATTCATCTTTTACTACCCACCTTCTAACAACAGACTGAAGGCATAGATCATGCCACTCTCACCGTTCTTTGAAATATCGCTTGAACGGTTAATGATGTGTGCTGGCACAGTCCTACTTAAACCCGTATTTTAATAAAAACGTGAAATGCTTAAAACCTCAGAAGAAAACTCCAAATAATTCGTTGCGACCTTCGAAAAAGTCTAATCAGGCAATGTAATCTTCCATGACTTTTTATGCCCTTTAAAAAGTCATGAGAAATTTTCTTAAACTAAAATAAGTTGTGTAAATTTGTTACTTATTCCTATGAAAATGTTACCTCGCTTAATTTTATCCATGTAACTACTCAGGGACGGCAAAAACAGAAGTTTACGGGATTCGATTTATGATGGACGTGTGTGCGGTCTAAGTGTTTAGTTCAAATGTATCATGGCACAGACTGCAATACGTTGAATTTGCCAAGACGGTGCAACAAAATGATACTTACAAACCCTTGAATGATATTGGACAAAACATGACGCAATCCCCAAATATTATTTTCATTATGGCTGATGATCATGCCGCTAAGGCGATTGGGGCCTATGGTGCAGGGATCAATCAAACGCCCAATATCGACCGCATTGCGACCCAAGGGCTGCGTTTGAACCATTGCTATGTGACAAATTCGATCTGTACACCCAGCCGCGCGGCGATTTTGACCGGGACCTACAATCATGTAAATTGCGTCACCACGCTGGCAACCCCAATCAACAATCGCCTGCCCAATGTGGCAAAGCATTTGCAAAACGCGGGCTATCAAACCGCCATCGTCGGCAAATGGCACCTGGGCGAAGGACCCGATCACACACCAACAGGGTTTGATTATTGGTCTGTTTTGCCCGGTCAAGGCGATTATTTCGATCCCCATTTTATCGAAATGGGACACGAAGTCGAAATCAAAGGCTATGCGACAGACATCATCACCGAAAAGTCCCTGAATTGGTTGAAATCACGCAATCCCGACCAGCCGTTTTTTTTGATGTGCCATCACAAAGCCCCGCATCGCGAATGGGAACCAAATCCGAAATATCGCGATATGTTTACCGATGATGTTTCTATACCTGATACATTTAATGACGATTATAAAAATCGCGCCAAGGCTGCCGCCGCCGCCAAAATGCGGATCAAGGACGATATGACATATGATGACTTGGGCTTGGTCCAGCCAGAGGGGGGCAGCGAAATCGGTGAACGCGCCACACCCACGAGCAAGCGGCGCAAAATTCCAAACCCTAGTGATGTGTCCAAAATTCGGTTAATCGACAAACACACAGGCGAAATATTTACATTCAAAACGCCAGAGGAATTTCATAACTTTAAGTACCAAAGATATATAAAACGGTATTTAGCCACCATTGCATCAATTGATGACAGTGTGGGCGAGATTTTGAATTTTCTAGACGATCACAACCTGTCGGAAAACACGATGGTGATTTATACATCTGATCAGGGATTTTTTCTGGGCGAACACGGTTGGTTCGACAAACGCTTTATCTACGAAGAGTCATTTCAAATGCCGTTCTTGGTGCGCTATCCGGCCAAAATCTCAGCAGGCCAAGTCTGCGATGATATTTGCTGCAACGTTGATTTTGCGCCAACATTTCTGGACTATGCAGGCGCGGTCGTGCCATCCTATATGCAAGGCGATAGCCTGCGATCCCTGTTCGAAGGGCGCACGCCCAAAGATTGGCCCCAGATTGCCTATCATCGGTATTGGATGCACAAAGATGCCGATCACAACGCCTATGCCCATTATGGGATCCGCAACCAACGCTACAAACTGATTTATTGGTATAACCAAGGCTTTGACCTGCCCGGCACCAACGAAGGTGGCGAGGATCGCGAATGGGAATTGTTTGATTGCCAAGCAGATCCGATGGAACTGTTCAATCTATACAACGTCCCCCACTATGATCACATTGTGCGGGATATGACGCGCGCATTAGAACACAAAATGCGTGAAATCGGGGATCAGATCGAACATGAGGGTCCGATCTGATTATGCCCGCCCATTCCATTTTGGGATCTGTGTCGATGTGACCGCCGACGAATTACGGCTTGCTCGACACTTTGGAAAACGACACCAAACGTTTGTTGGTTTCATCCCATAAATGCAAATTTGCTTTCTTCAGGCTTGTCGAAACCGTCAAGATATTCATATCCGCCAAACTTGGATGATCCCGCAGCACCTCTGACAGGCGATAAAACGGAATGCGGCTGGACAAATGATGGACGTGATGAATGCCTATATTTGCCGTAGCCCACTGCAAAATGCGCGGCAAGACATAATGCGAACTGCCGTCCAGCGCAGCCTCATGCAGGTTCCAATTTGGGTCCGTTTCCCAATAGGTGTGTTCAAATTGGTGCTGTACATAAAACAACCAAACCCCAATCATTGCGGCCAACAATGTGGTCGGAATGAAAATGAACAAAATTGGGGCCAGTCCCCCAAAATAGACGATCACTGCAATACAGGCCGCCAAAGCGATGTTTGAAACCATCGCACTGACCCAAAAACGCATGTTCGACATTAAACCAAAGGGCAGGCGATTCTTGACAAAAAATAAATATGCAGGCCCGATCACAAACAGCGTGATTGGGTGTCTATAAAGACGATACTGAATCTTACGTCCCAGTGACAGCGCCTGATATTCTGCTAGCGTTAGGGTATCGATGTCCCCAATGCCGCGTTTACACAAATTCCCTGACGCGCCATGGTGAACAGCATGGGACCGTTTCCAAACGTCATACGGTGTCAATGTCAGGACCCCCAACACACGACCAATCCAGTCATTTACAGGTTTGTTTTTGAACAACGTCCCGTGACCGCAATCATGTTGAATACAAAATAATCGCAATAAAATCAACGCGTTCACGCATGATATCAGAACAGCCAGCAGTTTTGAATAATCCAAAACGGCCCAAGCAGCGATCCATAATCCAATATACAGCACCAGTGTTACTGCGATTTCCCAGCTACTGCGGTATACGCTCGGATTGCGATACGCCGCTAATAATCTTGCCCAGTCCTGAGCTTTCTTGTTTTCTTGCAAAAATTCGCTGCCTTTATGTCTCATCAAGGTGCCGTAGCGGCCATAGATTACGGGTTACCAAAATCTGATTGTTTACGCAACTACACAGAAGGGCGGAAAATGGCACTTTAATGCAAAGCCACCACCTCTTTCGGGATAGTCGCACCATTGTGAATTTAACAGTTTGCAAAACACGCGCGTTTTCACGATCACAACGCGCCCCACGGCAAACAATGTGCACCCTGTGGTGCTTAGTATTGCAAAATTTTGGCAGGCACAATTACCATCGCTGCACGCGCCCCCATTGATCACACACCAACGATCAACTGGCCAATGTCTGCTATTGACCAAACATCCCAAAACGCGACACAATCCCAACAAAGAGACAAGGAGTGTTCATGCCCGAAATTCAACAAGATACATCAAGTCCAGAAAAATCCTTGCCCAGTCATGCCCGCGTGGTGGTCATCGGCGGGGGTGTCGTGGGGTGTTCGATTTTATTTCACTTGGCCAAATTCGGGTGGAAAGACGTTGTTTTGCTGGAACGCGATGAATTAACATCGGGCAGTTCGTGGCACGCCGCAGGGCAAATTCATACGATCAGTTCTGATCCGAATATTTCGCGCCTGCAAAGCTATACCATCGATTTGTACAAAGAAATCGAAGAAACATCAGGCCATTCCGTGGGCCTGCACATCACGGGCGGGTTTTATGCTGCATCGACCAAGGAATGGTATGATTACCTAAAACGCGAACGATCCAAGGCGCGCTATATGGGGCTGCACCAAGAATTCATTTCCCCGCAGGAATTGGCGGAACGCCACCCCCTGATCGACCCCAAACATTACTATGCCGCGCTTTGGGATGATCAGGACGGTGATTTGGATCCCTCCGGTGCGACATATGCCTTTGCCAAATCGGCGCGGGTGCATGGGGCGCAGTATTTTACCCATTGTGGTGTCACCGCCATGTCGCAACGCCCAGACGGATCATGGGATTTGACCACGCCCAAGGGCACGATTAACGCCGAAATGGTCGTCAACTGTGGCGGATTATGGGCCCGCGAGGTGGGCCATATGTCCGGCATCCACCTGCCCGTCCAACCCATGGAACATCATTACCTGATCACCGAAAAAATCCCCATGATCGCCGAGCGTATGGACACCATGGGCGAAGCGGGCCGCCTGCCCGCAGGCATCGACTACGAGGCAAACATATATTTCCGCCAAGAACGTCAGGGGATGTTGTTGGGCACCTATGAACCCAAATCCACCCCGTGGAAAGTGGGCGGCACGCCGTGGGATTTTGGCCATGAATTGCTGCAACCCGATTTGGATCGCATCGCCGACCGTCTGGAAATGTCGTTTGACCGCATTCCTGCCATTGGACAGGCAGGGATCAAGGATATGATCAATGGTCCCTTTACCTTTGGTCCTGACGGCAACCCCATGATCGGACCAGTGCCGGGAATGAAAAATTATTGGGTCGCGGTGGGTGTCATGGCAGGGTTCTGCCAAGGCGGTGGCGTGGGCCTAACCATGGCTGAATGGATGATGGATGGCGAACCCTCGATCGATGTTTGGGCCATGGATGTCGCGCGGTTTGGCGAATTTGCCACGCCCGATTGGGGCACGATCAAATCATCGGAAAACTATGAACGCCGCTTTGTCATGACCTTTCCCAATGAAACACTGCCCAAAGGACGGATGCAAAAAACAACCGCGCTTTATGATCGGTTGGTGTCACATGGCGCGTTGATGGGCCAAGGGTTCGGGCTGGAACATGCGCTTTGGTTCGCCGATGACGCCACAGACGCGCATGAAATCCCAACCTTTGAACGCAATCGCAGCCACGATTATGTCGCCCACGAGGTGGCAGCCGTGCAAACGGCGGTGGGCGGTATTGAAATCGCAAATTTTGCCAAACATGAATTCCGCGGCGCCGGCGCAAGGGCGCATTTGGATCACATCTTGGCAGGCTATGTGCCGAAACCTGGCCGCCTGACCCTGACCCCGATACTGACGCCCAATGGCAAGCTATATGGCGATTTAACGGTGGCCTGTTTGGCGGATGATCATTTCATGCTGTTCGGCTCAGGCGTCATGCAAGAGGCACATCGCCGTTGGTTTGAACAAAACCTGCCCGCTGACGTCAGCTATAGCAATGTCAGTGATGATTGGCACGGGATTGCCCTGTCGGGCCCAAAATCGCGCGATCTGCTGGCGCGATTGACCCGCGATGATGTATCGGCCGATGCGTTCAAATTCCGCGATCTGCGCCAAACCTTTGTCGCGGGTGTTCCGGTGATTTTGAACCGGATCAGTTTTTCGGGTGAATTAGGCTATGAAATCTATTGCAAACCGCAATACCTGCTGCGCCTTGCCACCAGCATAGAAGAGGCTGGCGCTGGTTTGGGGTACCGCTGGTATGGCGCGCGCGCGCTGATGTCGATGCGCCTGGAAAAGGCATGGGGCGCATGGACGTTGGAATACCGACCCGATTTCAATGCCATTGAATCCGGTATGGATGCGTTCATTAACTGGAACAAGGAATTCGTCGGCAAACAAGCAACACTTGATGCCAAAGCCGCCGGCGTTTCGCAAAAATTGGTAACCCTGACAATTGACGTGGACGGCATTGACGTTTCAAACGACGAAGCCATTTTGCACAACGGCCGCGCCATCGGTTATGTGTCGTCTGGCGGGTATGCCCACCGCGTGGGTAAATCCATGGCGATGGGATATGTTGCAGCGGAATATGCTCAAGCACGAACGCAGGTGCAGGTCGAAATTCTAGGCACGCTTTATGATGCGGTGGTGCTTGATGGGCCGCTTTATGATCCAACCGGCGCCAAAATGCGCAGCTGATGTAATGACAGCAGGGTGGCATCAACTGCCTGCCCTGCTGATTTATCCAACGGTTAATCGTTGATCCCGCGTGAGGCCCACAATGCACCGCGGATAATGATTTCGGTGACTTGGGGCTGTTTTAGATCATTCAATTCGTGACCAATCGAACAATAAAACACGCGGCCCTGATCCCAACGGCGTTTCCACACGACAGGGATCACAGTCCCTTCGATCCACCATGACATGACACGCGAAACTTGGCGCCGCGCGCGGGCATCGTTTGATCGGGCCTATGAAGAGTTCAGGGGAAATATGGTCACCGCGTGGGACCAGTTGGAGGATAAGGCATGAGCAAGAAAAGACGCTTATTCGACATTGATTTCGACCCGAACGACGCCGCAGCACCAGAGACTAAATCAGTCTCTAATCCCGCCTCAGAGCCTGATACCCAGCGCCGCGGTCCCATGGCCACCGCAATCGCCGAGGCGGCGGGTGCGACCGCAGAACGCCAAGTCGCAGAGGCTGCCATCTGCGCCGAAAATGATGCGCTGGCCCATGAATATGTTGGGCTGAAAAAACAAGGTTTGGTGACAGCCCGCATTCCGATTGATCAGGTGGTTTACACCAAATTGATCCGTGATCGGGCGGGCGATCGTGATGACGATATCGACGAATTGAAATCGTCCATTCGTGACATCGGCCTGTCCAACCCCATCCGCGTTGAAATGGTGGATGTGCAATATGAACTGATCCAAGGTTTCCGCCGCCTGACCGCATTTCGTGAACTGAACGCGGAACTGCCGGATCAGGGGTTCGATGTGATTCCTGCCGTAATGAACGCACGCGGCGAAAATAACGCGATGTTGTATCGGCGGATGGTTGACGAAAACTTGGTGCGTCGTGATGTCAGCTTTGGCGAATTGGCGCAGTTGGCCATTCATTACGGTCAGGCCAATCCGGCCATCACATCGACGGTGGATGCCGTGGATGAATTGTTCCAATCTGCATCGCGTCAAAAACGTGGGCATATTCGGTCCTTCGTTCGGTTGTTGGACATGGTCGATTTGGCCCACGTCCAAGAGGTGTCGCGCAACATGGGTCAGCAGTTGTTGAAAAAACTGGATGGCGATGCGGTGCAGGTGGCGGCGCTGGCTGAAACACTGGCCAAACATCCCTATCGCACCGGCGCGGATGAACTTGCTTTGTTCCAGGAGTTTTTGGATCAACGCGAAACGAAACCCAAGCCTGCTGTGCGCCCCAGTAGCAAAACCACATTCCGCGTTTCATCACCCAAGGGGGCCGCAAAATGTCTGGCCACCGATGGCCGGCTAGAGCTGCGCATGAGCTATGATTTCAGTTCGATGCCCCGCGAACAGCTTGAGGCCGCCGTGGCACGGTTCTTGGCAGAATTGGACTAGGTATCGCGCACCAAAACCGGCATGTCCCCGCAGGGACATCAATAAAAACAACAACTTAGAAAAAATAAATGCTAAAAAACCCGTTGTCCCCGCAGGGACGGCGGGTTTTTCATGTGGGGGTCTGTTTTGTGTGTCCGATGGGGCAGGGGGCAGTGCCATTTTGACGCGACGTGGGGTAAAATGGCATTTTGGGGACGCGGCGATAACTCAGACTTGGAAAGTGCGCTGCATTGGGTATAACTGGGCCAAACCATTTTTTCAAAGGATGACTTGGATGAAAGACGACAACCGTTTCACGTGGGATGATCCCTTTTTGTTGGATGGCCAACTGAGCGAAGAAGAACGCATGATCCGCGACAGTGCGCATGCCTATGCGCAGGACCGTTTGCAAACCCGCGTGACGGATGCGTTTTTGTCGGAAAACACCGATCCCGAAATTTTCCGCGAAATGGGCGAACTGGGGTTGTTGGGCATCACCATCCCCGAGGAATACGGCGGGATTGGCGCGGGCTATGTCAGCTATGGTCTGGTTGCACGCGAAGTGGAACGGGTCGATAGTGGCTATCGGTCGATGATGTCGGTGCAATCCAGCTTGGTGATGTATCCCATCTATGCCTATGGATCTGAAGAGCAGCGCCAGAAATACCTGCCCAAATTGGCCAGCGGTGAATATATCGGTTGTTTCGGTTTGACCGAACCGGATGCGGGATCTGACCCTGCGGGCATGAAAACACGCGCCGAAAAAATTGACGGCGGTTATCGGATCACGGGATCGAAAATGTGGATTTCGAATTCCCCGATTGCAGATGTCTTTGTGATCTGGGCCAAATCGGTCGCACATGACAACAAAATCCGTGGCTTTATTCTGGACAAAGGGATGAAGGGTCTAAGCGCGCCCAAGATCGACAAAAAGGTCAGCCTGCGCGCATCCATCACCGGTGAAATCGTGATGGAGGGCGTCGAGGTTGGCGAGGACGCTTTGTTGCCCAATGCACAAGGTTTATCAGGTCCGTTCGGGTGTTTGAACCGCGCGCGATATGGCATCGCCTGGGGTGTGATGGGGGCTGCAGAATCGTGCTGGCATGCCGCGCGTCAATACGGGTTGGACCGGGTGCAGTTTGGCCGCCCCTTGGCGCAAACGCAGCTGTTCCAGAAAAAGCTAGCCGATATGCAAACCGAAATCGCATTGGGATTACAGGCCAGTTTGCGGGTGGGTCGTTTGTTCGAACAGGGCGACATGGCCCCCGAAATGATTTCGCTGATCAAACGCAACAACTGTGGCAAGGCGTTGGACATCGCCCGCCATGCCCGTGACATGCACGGCGGCAACGGCATTTCCGCCCAGTTCCAAGTGATCCGCCATATGGTCAATTTGGAAACCGTCAACACATACGAAGGCACCCATGACGTCCACGCCCTGATTTTGGGCCGTGCGCAAACGGGGCTGCAGGCGTTTTTCTAGGGTCTGCTTTGCACAAAACGGCGCGGGCGTGATGCAATGCCCGCGTTCACTTTGCGACAGAGCGGGTCGCAAACCTGCGCGACAGGGCGGGTCCGCGATCCCAGTCTTGGTGCAAAGGAATTGTTATGTCACAAGCTCAATTTAGAACGGCACTGGCATTCATGCTATTGGGCATGTTTTGTATTTCGCTAAACGATTTAACCATCAAAAAATTATCGGGCGGTTATCCGCTGCATCAAATGGTGTTCGTGCGCTCGGCGATTGGGTTGGTGTTCAGCTTGGCTTTTGTTTATTTCGAAGGGGGCTGGCGCATTTTGAAAACCCGCCGGATCGGATTGCATTTGGTGCGCACGCTTAGCATTTTTGCATCGAACATGACGTTTTTTGCGGGGCTGTCGATTTTGCCATTGGGTCAAACAACGGCGTTGTTTTTTGTGGCACCCATTGTGATTACCGTGCTGTCCATCCCGATGTTGGGCGAACGGGTGGGGCCGCGTCGTATTGTGGCGGTGATTGTTGGGTTTTTGGGCGTGATCGTGATGATGAAACCGCACACTTGGGATCAGGGTGAAATATCGCCTGTGATCTATATGCTGCCTGTGTTGGCGGCGGTGTTTTATGCCATTACCCAAATTCTGACGCGCAAGCTGTCGATTGCGTCGAAACCCAGTGCCTTGGCTGTTTATATCCAAACCACGTTTTTGGTGCTAAGCGCCGGGTTCGGATTGGTTGCGGGGCGGGGCGATTATATGCACCTGTCCGACAATCCCGCCATGGTGTTTTTGCTGCGCCCGTGGATTTGGCCTGCACCGCAGGATGTGCCATTTTTCCTGTTACTGGGATTGGTAACGGCTGGCATTGGCTATTCGCTGTCACGCGCTTATAGCAGCGCAAATGCAGCTTCGATCGCGCCGTATGAATATGTGCTGCTACCGCTTGCGATATTTTGGGGGTGGTTTGTGTTTGGCGACTTGCCTGATATATACGTCGCGATAGGTATCTTGATGATCGTGGGATCAGGGCTTTATGTGTTTTTGCGCGAACGGCACCGCAACGAACCCAATGCCTTTGAACGTACCTTGGACGAACCCTAGGGGCTGTTTGGCCCTTGAAATATCGAAAGGGGCATAAAGTGGCAAAATCTGTTTTGGTCATTGGGGCAGGGGTCGTTGGTTTGGCGGCGGCGATGAAATCTGCGCAGTCGGGGGCCGATGTGGTGGTTGTCGATGCGGCTGATGCGATTGGCACACAAACATCGGCGCGCAACTCGGGTGTGGTCCATGCGGGCCTGTACTACCCCAGAAACAGCTTAAAGGCCAAATTCTGCGTACGGGGGCGCAAAATGCTTTATGCGCACTCAGCGCGCTTTGACGTTGTCCACAGCGTGGTTCAGAAATTAATTGTCGCGAAAGACACGGACCAAATGGCAGCTTTGCAGGCCTTGCAAACCCGTGCGGCCGACAATGGTGTGCCGTTAGAGTTGATATCGGGGGCAGCCGCACAGGAAATGGAACCCCAATTGCGTGTTCCGGCTGCATTGCTATCGTCCAAAACGGGAATAGTGGACGCGCCCGGTTTGATGATGTCCTATCTGACGCAGGCCGAGGCCAATGGTGCCACATTGATTTTGAACACCAAGGTCGATACCATCCGCCGTGGGCGTGATCAAATCGTGGTCACCGGCACCAGTGCGGGCGATCCATTCGATATGGCCTTTGATCAGGTGATCAATGCGGCGGGGCATGGGGCCTATGATCTGGCCGCGCAATATTGGCCCGATGCGCCAAAACCGCCAAAACTATGGGCCAAAGGCAGCTATTTCGCGATTTCTGGGCCTGCGCCCTTTGAACGGTTAATTTATCCCCTGCCAGAACAGGCGGGTTTGGGCATTCATTACACCGTCGATCTGGGCGGGCAGGGGCAGCTGGGACCGAATGTGGATTGGGTCGATCAGATGGATTTCCGCGTTGATCCCGCGTTAGAGCCTAATTTCCGCAGTTCGGTGCGTCAATTCTGGCCCGGCATAGACGATCGCACATTGCATCCGGCCTATGCAGGGTTTCGCCCTAAAATCGAGGGCGGCGATTTCGTGCTAAGCGTCCAAGACGGTATCATCACATTGCTGGGTATTGAATCACCGGGACTGACGTCTTCGCTGGCTTTGGGGACATGGGCAGCGGATCAAACACTTGGGGTGTGATCCGCTGGTGTTGATGTGCTATGGGGCAGGGGACCAGGTTAGACCTGCTGGATCGTTTGTGGAAACGATATGATACATTGCGGCTTCGCCCGTCATGGATGGCACTGCCGAATGCATCAGGTTTTCGGGCACTGACATTGTATCGCCAGGCGCCAATGTGGTGCTGCCGCCGTCCCAATCCACACGCCAATGACCGTGCACGGGCATCAATACACTGGGGCGGTCGTGTTTGTGTTTGCGATCTGTGGCGCTGGCGCGGGTGATGAAATCAACCTCAAACCCGGGTTTGTCGCGCAACAGGCCCGTTTCGCCGATCACCTTGCAAGGGCGTTTATCGGCAAAGGCCACCATATCCCAATATCGTGCTACATGGTTGGGCAACACATCCGCCGTTGTGGGTTCGGGGCGTTTGGCCAATTCTTCGGCGCTCATCACGGGCATCGGGTTTACGCCCTCGGGCAGGCGTTGTTGTTGCTTAGTATCATAAAGCTTGCCGTTTTCGCCCAAAATCAATCCGTGATCTGCGGCATCCTCGATCACTTGGGGGGCCCACATGACACCGCCGCCAGCATCATCGCCGCCCAGAATGGCCATGATCATGCCATAGTCGGTGCCGATGTTTTCAAACCCGCGGAAAATACCCGTGGGGATGTTGAAAATATCGCCCTGCTCCAATGTTACCTCGCCCGCGTCGCCCCAACGGCCCCAGAAAAACCGCCAGCGCCCTGATAGCACGAAAAATGCCTCGGCCGTGCGGTGATCATGCAGCGAATTGCGGCATTTGGGCGGCTGGCCTGCTGCGCCGATGTTGAACCCGTGGGGGATGGAAATATGAACGTGTTGATCAGGGCTTT
>CBFHVU010000012.1:0-31569 GCA_965659465.1 uncultured Paracoccaceae bacterium
ACACGAAATCGCGTTGGGGAACGTGCAGCAGCCAAGGGCACCTGATGTATTCTTGGCGACTGATCATGGCCCCGATCGATGTGTTGGAATATGTTGCAGCGCACGAAGTGGCCCATTTAGCAGAAATGAACCATTCATCCAAATTTTGGGCCGTGGTTGACCAGCTGTTCGGAAATTATCACGCACAGAAAAACTGGCTACGGACAGAAGGTGTAAAATTGCATCACTATCAATTTCAAGATTGACCTTGGTTGAAAATGTGATCACATATCAAGAATGAAAAACACCTCACCCCCTTCAGATACCACAGCGGCCCATGACCGCGTTTATCGCGGACTGCGGACACGAATCATGCATGGGGAAATTTTGCCCGGCTACCCAATGACCCTGCGTGGAATCGGACACAGCTATTCTGTTTCTATGACCCCCGCCCGCGAAGCGGTGCGCCGTTTGGTGGCCGAAGGAGCACTGGCCATGTCCAGCTCGGGGCGCGTTGCAACCCCCGAATTATCGCATGAACGCATCGAAGAGCTGGCGGCTCTGCGCTCTTTGTTAGAAGTTGAACTGGCATCGCGCGCATTACCGCGCGCGCACATGGCACTGATTGAACGGTTACAGCGGATTAATGCCATGATCGGCGCCGCAATTGATGAACATGACTCTGTGGCCTATATCCGTACAAATTTAGAATTTCATCGCACTTTATATCTGCGTGCACAGGCCCCTGCAATGTTGGCCATGGCTGAAACCGTATGGCTGCAACTGGGCCCGACGATGCGCAAATTATATGGCGGATTACAACGCAAAGAGCCGCCCCATTTTCACAAACTTATTCTAGCATCCTTGAAATCCGGTGACGAACCGGGGCTGCGTCTGGCCGTGCGATCCGATGTCACCCAAGGGCTGAAAATGTTGTCAACGTAACCGAATGTGCAGCGGTTAGGCCGACAAACCCTGTTTTCCAAGGTCCAAGAATTTTTTGCGCCGATCCTTGATCAGATCGGGGCCGGATTTCCCATTCAGATCCGCTAGCATTTTCGTCAAGGCGGCACGCACGGCATCAATTGTCGCCGTTTGGTCGCGATGAGCCCCCCCCAGCGGTTCAGGGATAATTTCGTCACACACCGTCAGTTTTTCTAGGTCTTGTGCCGTCAGACGCAACGCCTCCGCGGCTTCGCGCATTTTTTCGGCGTCTTTCCATAGAATGGATGCGCAGCCTTCGGGACTGATCACGGAATAGACGGAATGCTCCAGCATGGCCACACGGTTTGCTGTGGCAAAGGCAACGGCCCCGCCCGATCCGCCTTCGCCAATAATGACAGAAATGACGGGCACACCGATCTGCAGGCATTTCTCGGTGGACCGCGCAATTGCCTCGGATTGTCCGCGCTCTTCGGCCCCTTTGCCGGGATAGGCACCGGGGGTATCCACCAAGGTCACGACGGGCAGGCCAAATTTATCTGCCATATCCATCAAACGAATGGCTTTGCGATACCCTTCGGGTCGGGCCATGCCGAAATTGCGTTCGATGCGGGATTTGGTGTCATTGCCCTTTTCATGGCCGATCACAATCACAGGCTGATCATTAAATCGCGCCAAGCCACCCATGACCGCATGATCATCTGCAAAATTACGATCCCCGGCAAGTGGTGTGAATTCGGTAAAGAGCGCATTGATATAGTCAATGCAATGGGGACGCTCAGGGTGACGCGCGACCTGACATTTGCGCCAAGGTGTGAGCGATTTATAGAGGTCAACCAACATTTGGTCGGCCTTTTTATCCAAGGCCGATGCCTCGGCCTCGACGTCCATGCCTTCGCTTTTGCGGGCCAAAGTGCGTAGTTCTTCGGCTTTGCCTTCGATTTCGGCGAGTGGTTTTTCAAAATCGAGGTAGTGGGTCATCCGTCTGCTCCGTTGCGGTTTGGGGATATATGCGCAAGGTTGGACAAATTTGCAAGCGTCGGGTGCATTTGAATGGAAAAAGAGCTGGGGGTTTTGCACCCCCAGACCCCCGCAGAGTATTTGCGCAAAACTGAAAGTTTATGCGTTTGAGATCATTTCGAATTGTTTCACGATGACCTCGGCCTGTTTTATTGAGGCGATGTCGACAAGGCGGCCTTTGTAGACTGTGGCGCCTTCGCCTTTGGCTTTGGCTTGTTCCATGGCGTCCAGGATTTCGCGGGCCTCGGCCACTGCATCGGCGGATGGGGTAAACACATCATTGGCAAGTGCCACTTGTTTTGGGTGTATGGCCCATTTGCCAACCATGCCCAATGTCGCAGAGCGCAGAGCTTGGGCGCGGAAGCCGTCATCGTCAGAGAAATCGCCGAATGGACCATCGACCGGCAAAACACCGTGGGTGCGGCATGCGGCAACGATGGCCGCCTGCGCCCAGTGCCATGGATCTGACCAGTGTTTTTGCCCATCACGGTACATGTAATAGTTTTCCTGCGTGCCGCCGATGCCCGTTGTGGCCATCCCCATTGAGGCCGCAAAGTCAGCAGCCCCAAGTGACATGGCCTGAAGGCGTGGGCTGGCGGCTGCGATTTCTTCGACGTGGGCGATGCCTGCGGCGGATTCGATAATCACCTCGAAGGAGATTGGTTTTGAGCGTCCCTTGGCGCGTTCGATTGCGGTGACCAAGGCATCCACGGCGTAGATATCGGCAGCGCAGCCCACTTTGGGGATCATAATTTGATCCAGGCGGTCAGAGGCCTGTTCCAGAAGGTCCACAACATCACGATACCAATAGGGTGTATCAAGACCATTGATGCGAACCGATAGTGTCTTGTTACCCCAGTCGATATCGGTGATGGCTTGGATGATGTTTTTGCGCGCGCTGTCTTTGTCGGATGGCGCAACGGAATCCTCGAGGTCTAGGTTGATGACATCTGCGGAGCTGGCGGCCATTTTTTCGAAAATGGCGGGGCGTGATCCTGGCCCAAATAGCTGGCAGCGGTTTGGGCGGGCTACGGGTGTGGGTTGGATACGGAATGACATGCGGACTCCTGTAAGAAATGAAATTGCGAATTGCGTTGTGAATTGGTTATTAAATTACGCGGCCGCTTGCAAGGTATTTCTGCGATTGCAAAGTGCGCTCTGCGACGCAGCATCGCCGGCGTAAGATTAGCCGTCAAAGTGAGTTTTATCAGAAGATAATTTGATATACTTAGATTAAATCAGAATATTCTTGCATATTTTCGTCTGATCCTCGTGGAAATCGCATAAATTTCGAGGCGTGACACGGTAATTTTCAGATTGATAATGAATGAGGCCTGACATGATTCAAACACCCTATCTTTTGTTTTTGGGCGATGCGCCCGACCAATTGGCCGCCAAAGTGGCACAAGGCATCAGAGACTGGCGCCCAGAAAACGCCGTGGCCCAATACCGTATGGACGGCTGCAACGCCGACCTTGGCATTGCGGATATGACCTTGGCCCAAGCGCGCGACGCAGGCGCCAAGACGCTGGTCATCGGTGTGGCAAACCGCGGTGGCGTGATTTCTGCCGCTTGGAAAGCCGTTTTGATCGAAGCCATTGAAATGGGGTTTGATTTGGCCAGCGGCCTGCATAACCTGCTGAATGATGAGCCAGACCTGGTTGCCGTGGCTGAAAAACATGGCCGCCAATTGTTCGACGTGCGTATTCCAACCGTTGATTATCCAATTGCAAACGGCAAAAAACGCAGCGGCAAGCGGTGTTTGGCCGTTGGCACAGATTGTTCTGTTGGAAAAATGTACACAGCCCTAGCCATGGACAAAACCATGCGCGAACGGGGCATGAAATCAACATTTCGCGCCACAGGGCAAACGGGCATTTTGATTACAGGGGGCGGGGTACCGCTGGATGCGGTGATCGCGGATTTCATGGCAGGGTCGGTGGAATATTTGACACCGGATAATGACGATGATCATTGGGATTTGATCGAAGGTCAGGGCAGCTTGTTCCACGTATCCTATTCTGGTGTGACGATGGCATTGGTGCATGGCGGTCAGCCAGATGCGCTGATCCTGTGTCATGAACCCACACGCCCGCACATGCGCGGTTTGCCCGATTACACGCCCCCCAGTTTGGAACAGGTGCGTGATGTTGCCTTGACCTTGGCGCGTGTTGCCAACCCCGCCTGTCAGGTTGTGGGCGTTTCCGTCAACACGCAGCATATGTCAGACACTGACGCACGTGCGTATTTGGCGCAGGTGGAAACTGATATGGGGCTGCCCGCGACGGATCCATTCCGCTATGGTGCCGATAAATTGGTCGACGCATTAGCAGAGGTATAGCATGCAACGCACAATCACGCGCGATGTGTTCAAACTGGCACAGGTTTTCACCATTTCGCGTGGATCGCGGACCGAAGCACAGGTTTTGACCGTCTGCCTATCGGACAGTCAGCATCAGGGCATGGGCGAATGTGTGCCCTATGCCCGTTACAACGAAACAGTAGACAGTGTCACCGCCCAGATTGAAACGCTGCCAGAAACGTTTTCGCGACAGGATTTATACGATCTGTTGCCGGCAGGGGCGGCGCGTAACGCGGTTGATTGCGCGTTGTGGGATTTGGCGGCCAAGCAGGCGGGGAAACGAGTGTGGGATTTGATCGGCCTGCCCGCACCAAAACCTGAAATCACCGCCTATACCCTGTCACTGGACACGCCCGAGGCGATGCGCGAACAGGCCATGAAACATGCCCATCGCCCATTGTTGAAAATCAAACTGGGCACACCAGACGATATGCCCCGCCTTGAGGCGGTGCGCGCGGGTGCACCAAAATCCAAAATCATCGTCGATGCCAACGAAGGATGGAATGCAGATGTCTATACCGATCTGGCCCCGCATTTGGTGCGTCTGGGCGTTGCATTGGTCGAACAGCCCATGCCCGCAGCCGATGATGATGCCTTGATCGGCATGGACCGCCCCGTTCCCGTTTGCGCAGATGAAAGCTGCCATGACACCAACAGCCTACCGCATTTGGTGGGTAAATACGATGTTGTGAACATCAAACTGGACAAAACTGGCGGCCTGACCGAGGCGCTGGAGTTGAAACGTGCCGCCATCACTGCGGGCTATGAAATTATGGTCGGTTGCATGGTGGGCAGTTCGCTGGCCATGGCCCCTGCGACACTGATTGCCCAAGGCGCGATGATCACAGACCTTGACGGGCCGTTATTATTGGCCCAAGACCGTGATACACCATTGAAATTTGATGCTGCAGGCGTCCACCCACCGCACCCCGATTTGTGGGGATAATGAAAGGATCGAACCATGACCCGTACCGTTTATGTAAATGGCGAATATCTGCCCGAAACCGAAGCCAAAGTTTCGATTTTTGACCGCGGCTTTCTGATGGCAGATGCCGTTTACGAAGTGACCTCGGTTCTTGGTGGCAAGTTGATTGACTTTGACGGGCACGCGGCACGGTTGGAAAGGTCATTGAACGAATTGGATATGCCACATCCCATTTCCAAGGATGATCTGTTAGAGGTTCATCGCGAATTGGTTCGCCTAAACGACATCACAGACGGCATGATTTATCTGCAAATTTCACGCGGTGCGCCGAATGATCGTGACTTCGTATTTCCAGATCCCGAAACAACCAAGCCAACTGTTGTCTTGTTCACCCAAAACAAACCTGGATTGGCGAACAGCCCCGCGGCCAAGACTGGGATCAAGGTGATTTCGATAGAGGATGTGCGTTGGGGGCGTCGTGATATTAAAACTGTTCAGCTGCTCTATCCATCCATGGGCAAAATGATGGCCAAGAAAGCGGGCTGCGATGATGCATGGATGGTCGAGGATGGATTCGTCACCGAAGGCACATCAAACAACGCGTATATCATCAAAGGCAACAAAATCATCACCCGCGCCCTGTCAAATGACATCTTGCACGGTATCACTCGCGCCGCTGTTTTGCGCTTTGCCCAAGAGGCACAGATGGAGGTTGAAGAACGCAATTTCACCATCAGTGAGGCCCAAGACGCGGATGAAGCGTTTATCACTTCTGCATCAACATTCGTTATGCCGGTTGTCGAAATTGATAGTGCCGCTGTGGGCACAGGCGCGGTTGGCCCATTGGCCACACGTCTGCGCGAAATTTACCTAGACGAAAGCATCAAGGCCGCGGTTTAACGCGGCCCACAGGGTTTACAAAATCTGTGCATTTACGGCCCTTAGGTGTGCGTCCACCAGGGCCGTTTCTGTTTGTGACAACTGTTGCGCGCGGGGATAGCGGGGAGTATCACGATCATTCAGAATGGGCGTATCCCAGCCATCTGTTGTGTCCATAAAATGGGCAACACCCTGCGGCCCAAAGACATGCAAATACCCCTGCAACACCACATCCAGATAGCTTAGCAAAATGGGGTGTTCCGTATCGGGCAAATAACAGGTGGCCCGTGGGATCGAATAAATCGCGACATGCAAATCAGGGTGGTGATCGTGATCCACCTGACCCGTTGCATGCAGGCGGTCATAGCCGATTTCGCGGGCATCCAACGCCTGCCAATCGGCATTGGGAACTTGGGCGATCAATCCCTTTAACTGCGTGTTTTCATCGGGAACTATGGTTAAAAACGCCTGATCGCGCATGTCTGTGCGCCGCCAAATACGTCGCCAGCCGCGCAATGTTGCGGGTCGTGTATCTTGGTACACATGTGTTTTTGCATTGACCAAACTGCCATAGCCAAAAAAATACGGATCCATGCCTGCCTCCTGCCTATGATCGGTTTGTGATCCAAGGTGGACCCATTGTCAAATAGTCGTTTTTTAATTCTCTTTCGTCGGTAACGATGATTTTGTATTGCGTGGCTTTGGGATTTCAATTATCAGGTATACCATTGAACACGGGAGAACTGGACAACCAGTGCCGAAGGAGCAACCGCCCCGGAAACTCTCAGGCGCAAGGACCGCGTTCTATTAAAACTCTGGAGAGTGATGCAGCGCATCCGCCGAAGGGATAACGATCTCAGGCACAGGTACAGAGGGGGCATCGCAGTTTGGGCACACCCCAGACAAATGTGGTGCCGGACATCCGGCCAAAGTACAAGAGGAACCGGATGGGCGAGGACCTAAACAAAACGCCGTTTTACGACATGCACCTGAAAAACGGGGCCAAAATGGTGCCCTTTGCAGGATATGATATGCCGGTGCAATATCCATTGGGCGTGATGAAAGAACACCAACACACACGGACCAAGGCCGGTTTGTTTGATGTCAGCCACATGGGGCAGGTGATTTTGCGCGGCTCGGATTATGACACAGCGGCACGGGCATTGGAAACCTTGATCCCGATGGATGTCCAAGGTTTGGCCCAAGGTCGTCAGCGCTATGGTTTTTTCACCAATGACGCGGGCGGTATTTTGGAAGATCTGATGTTTGCAAACCGCGGCGATCACATTTTTATGGTGGTCAACGCGGCCTGTAAGACCGCCGATATTGCCCATTTGCGCGCGCATTTGGAACCCGAAATCCACGTCAAAGAAATCACAAATCGTGCTTTGCTGGCATTGCAGGGCCCCATGGCCGAGGCCGTATTGGCCGAACATTATCCCCCCATCGTCGACATGAAATTTATGGATGTCGATACAATCCCGATTGCTGGCGCTGAATGCTGGGTATCACGGTCAGGCTATACCGGCGAGGATGGGTTTGAAATTTCGATACCACATGCCGCGGCGGAAACTGTGGCTGCGGCCTTGGCCGATCATGCAGATGTGGAATGGATCGGTCTAGGCGCACGCGATAGCCTGCGGCTAGAGGCGGGATTGTGCCTCTATGGACATGACATTGACACAGCGACAACCCCGGTTGAGGCTGCTTTGACATGGGCCATCCAAAAATCGCGCCGCGCAGGCGGATCAGCCGCTGGTGGATTTCCCGGGGACCGCATCATTTTGGACCAATTGGCCCAAGGTGTGTTGCGCAAACGTGTCGGTCTGACCCCACAAACCCGCGCGCCCATGCGCGCAGGCGTGATATTATACGCAAGCGAAGACAGCAGCACCCAAATTGGCACAGTCACATCCGGAGGGTTTGGCCCCACAGTCGGAACCCCCGTTGCAATGGGATATGTTGACATTGAAATGTCCGCCACGGGAACCGTATTATTTGGTGAGGTACGAGGCAAACGGCTGCCCATTGCGGTCAGCCCCCTGCCCCATACCCCGTCTAATTTTAAACGCTGAGCAAGGAGAGACCAGCAATGAAATTTACAGAAGAGCATGAATGGCTGCGCGAGGAGGATGGTGTCATCGTGGTCGGAATTACCGAACATGCCAGCACGCAACTGGGAGACATCGTATTTATCGAACTGCCCGAAGAGGGTACAACCGTTTCCAAAGATGATGAAATCGTTGTGATTGAAAGCGTGAAAGCCGCATCCGATATTTTGTCGCCACTGGATGGGGAAATCGTCGAAGTCAACGAAATGTTGGTAGATGAGCCATCTAAGGTGAATGACGATCCCATGGGGGACGCGTGGTTTTTCAAAATCAAGCCGTCCGACCCATCACAAATGGACGATTACCTGAGTGAGGATGCTTATAATAAGCTGATCGGTTAAGTATTGCGCCCGTCGGAGCCTCCGGCGGGAGTATTTTTTACAAAAATGAAAGTGCCTTGCGCCAAAGGAGCGAAGATGTCGTTTACGCCCACGGATTATTTGCCATATGATTTTGCCAACCGTCGTCATATTGGGCCATCACCCCAAGAAATGACCGAAATGTTACGGGTTGTTGGTGCGCCAAGCCTAGATGCGCTGATTGATCAGACGATACCGGCATCGATTCGGCAGGCCGAGCCACTGGATTTTGGCAAGGCCTTGTCTGAGCGTGAGTTGTTATATCGCATGCGCGTGACGGCATCGAAAAACCGTGTTTTGAGCAGTTTGATTGGACAGGGGTATTATGGCACGGTCACGCCCCCTGTTGTGCAGCGCAATATTTTGGAAAACCCTGCGTGGTATACCGCCTATACCCCCTATCAACCTGAAATTTCACAAGGACGATTGGAAGCATTGTTGAATTTCCAAACGATGGTGTCGGATTTAACCGGTTTGGAAATTGCCAATGCGTCGCTGTTGGATGAGGCTACGGCTTGTGCGGAAGCTATGACCATGGCGCAGCGCGTGGCTAAATCAAAGGCCAAGGCATTTTTTATCGATGAAAACTGTCATCCGCAGAACATTGCCGTGATGCAAACCCGTGCAAAGCCATTGGGTATTGAAATTGTCGTTGGCGCGCCTGAAGATTTGCAGGCGGATCAGGTCTTCGGTGCGATATTCCAATATCCTGGCACCTGTGGTCATTTGCGTGATTTTACATCTGTGATTGCAGAGTTACACGCCGCCAAGGCCATCGCCATTATGTCGGCCGACATGTTGGCGTTAACCCTGTTGAAAGAACCCGGTGCCATGGGCGCCGATATTGCGGTTGGATCGACCCAGCGGTTTGGTGTGCCCGAGGGATTTGGCGGACCGCATGCCGCCTATATGGCGACCAAGGACGCCTATAAACGGTCCATGCCGGGGCGCATTGTTGGCATTTCTGTCGATGTTCATGGGAACAAGGCGTATCGATTGGCACTGCAGACCCGTGAACAACACATTCGCCGCGAAAAGGCCACGTCGAACGTGTGTACGGCACAAGCCTTGTTGGCAGTCATGGCGTCGTTTTATGCGGTATTCCACGGGCCTGAGGGCCTAAAGGCCATCGCACAGCGGATCCACCGGAAAACCGTGCGTCTGGCCAAAGGGTTAGAGGCCGCAGGTTTCACAGTTGAGCCAGAGGCGTTTTTTGACACGATTACCGTTGATGTGGGTCTGTTGCAGCGTGGTGTATTACAGGCCGCTGTGAATGAAGGTGTCAACCTGCGCCGCGTGGGCAAAACCAAGATCGGGATTTCGTTGGATGAACGCACACGCACGGATACAATTGAGGCGGTTTGGCGGGCCTTTGGCATTGAGCGTGAGGACAATGATTATACACCTGAATACCGCGTGCCCGATGCGTTGCACCGCACAACGACATATCTGGAACATGATGTGTTTCATATGAACCGTGCAGAAACCGAAATGATGCGGTATATGCGACGCTTAGCCGATCGGGATTTGGCGTTGGATCGCGCAATGATCCCGCTGGGATCTTGCACAATGAAACTGAATTCGGCGGCCGAAATGATGCCTGTTAGCTGGCGTGAATTTTCGCTGATGCACCCCTATGCCCCATTGGATCAGGCCCAAGGCTATGTCGAGTTAATCGAAGATCTGAGCCAAAAGCTATGCGTTATCACAGGCTATGATGCCATGTCGATGCAGCCCAATTCCGGCGCGCAGGGTGAATATGCGGGCCTATTGACCATCAGCGAATACCACGCCGCGCGTGGCGACGGGCATCGCAACATTTGTCTGATCCCAACATCGGCCCATGGCACAAACCCCGCCAGCGCGCAGATGGTCGGATGGAAAGTGATTCCCGTTGAAACCGCAGATAACGGCGATATCGACGTGGATGATTTCCGTGCCAAGGCGGAAAAATATTCCGATGTTTTGGCGGGCTGCATGATCACATACCCATCGACCCATGGTGTATTCGAAGAAACCGTCCAAGAGATTTGCCAGATCACCCATGATCACGGGGGGCAGGTCTATATCGACGGGGCGAATATGAACGCTATGGTGGGCCTGTCACGTCCCGGCGATTTGGGCGGCGATGTCAGCCATTTGAATTTGCACAAAACCTTTGCCATTCCACATGGTGGTGGTGGTCCCGGTATGGGTCCGATTGGGGTGAAATCGCATTTGGCCCCCTATCTGCCTGAAAACACCGGTGCGGTTTCGGCAACACCGTTTGGGTCGGCGTCGATCCTGCCGATTTCATGGGCCTATTGTTTGATGATGGGTGGCAGCGGCCTGACGCAGGCAACACGGGTGGCCATTTTGAACGCAAACTATATCGCCAAACGGCTAGAGGGTGCGTTTGAGGTTCTCTACAAAGGTAAGCAAGGACGGGTCGCCCATGAGTGCATTCTAGATGTCCGCCCCTATGCGGACTCGGCCCATGTCACAGTCGAAGACATTGCCAAGCGTTTGATGGATGCAGGGTTCCACGCCCCCACCATGAGCTGGCCCGTTGCAGGCACATTGATGATCGAACCGACCGAGTCTGAGACCAAAGCAGAGCTTGACCGGTTCTGTGATGCGATGCTGGCCATCCGTGAAGAAATTCGCGCGATTGAGGTGGGTGAAATGGACGCCGACAACAATCCATTGAAAAACGCGCCCCACACAATCGAAGATCTGGTAGGTGACTGGGACCGCCCCTATAGCCGCGAACAGGGATGTTTCCCCGCAGGGGCATTCCGCGTTGACAAATATTGGCCCCCTGTTGGACGGGTTGATAACGCCTATGGCGACAGAAACCTGATCTGCGTTTGCCCACCAATGTCCGATTACGCCGAGGCCGCAGAATAAAAACCAAAGTAGCAAAAAACAAACTGCTACATTAAGCGCATTGAAATTTCGTGACCAATCTTGTATCGAACGGTCATGAATTTCAATGCGTCTGCACATGCAGCTGGGCCAATTCCGGTCCGTTGGGTGCCAGACATCCTAACGTTCCCCTCAGGCTGGAAAGGTGTAAATAACATGACCGATACCGCAAATCCCGATATATTGTATACCATTGTAGACGAAGCACCCGAACTGGCCAGTGCATCATTATTACCGATCATCCGATCCTTTGCCAAAGCGGCGGGTGTCAGCGTCGGGACCAAAGACATCTCTTTGGCGGGGCGAATCATTGCAACATTTTCTGAATACTTGACAGCGGATCAGCGTCAGTCTGACGATTTGGCAGAATTGGGCCAGTTAGTCAAAACACCTGATGCCAATGTGATCAAACTGCCAAACATTTCTGCATCTGTGCCTCAGCTGGTCGCAGCGGTCAAAGAACTGCAATCCCAAGGATACGCGCTGCCCGATTACCCAGAAGAGCCAAAGACAGACGAAGAAAAAGCGATCCGCGCAAAATACGACACCATCAAAGGATCGGCCGTAAACCCCGTCCTGCGCGAAGGCAACTCAGACCGTCGTGCGGCGAAGGCTGTGAAAAACTATGCGATGAAAAACCCGCATTCGATGGGAACATGGGTCGCGGACAGCAAAACACATGTGTCCACAATGGGCGCGAATGATTTTTATTCAAACGAACTGTCCACAACCGTGACAGCGGCTCAAGCGGGACCTGCAAAAATCGAATTTATCGCTGAAAATGGTGACATCACCATGTTGAAGGACGGCATCGATCTGGCCGAAGGCACCGTGGTTGACGCAACATTCATGAATGCGGCTGCGCTGCGCGATTTCCTGCGGGCCCAAATCGCCGAGGCCAAAGACCAAGGCGTGCTGTTTTCCCTGCATATGAAGGCCACCATGATGAAGGTGTCCGACCCAATCATCTTTGGTCATGCGGTTTCCGTATTTTTTGAAAAATCCTTCGCGAAACATGCCGACGCACTGGCGAATTTGGGTGTGAACCCCAATTCAGGTTTGGGCGATGTGTTGGCACGCGTGGCAGATCACGCCGACATCTTGGCCGATTTTCAGGCGGAATTGGCGGATGGACCTGCCATGTATATGGTCGACAGCGACCGCGGCATCACCAACCTACACGTGCCATCTGACGTGATTATCGACGCATCCATGCCTGCGGTCATCCGCGCAGGTGGCAAAGGATGGGGACCAGACGGCAAAGAGGGCGACACAAAATGTGTCATCCCAGACAGCTGCTATGCCCCTGTTTTTGATGAAACCATCAAGTATTTCAAACAAACAGGTGCCTTGGATCCAACCACATCGGGTGCCGTGGCCAACGTAGGCCTGATGGCACAAAAGGCCGAAGAATACGGATCGCACCCCACCACATTCGAAATGACCGCAGCTGGACGCGTGCGTTACACGGCGGCAAATGGCGATGTGTTGCACGAACAATCCGTAAAAGCGGGCGATATATGGCGGTCATCCTCTGCGAAAAAAGCACCGATCATCGACTGGGTGAACCTAGGCATCGAACGTCAGGCCCTGACCGGATCACAGGCGATTTTCTGGCTGGACGCAAACCGCGCGCATGATGCGGAATTGATCAAATATGTCGAACCAATTTTGGCTGAAAAAGGCGTGGCAGATAAATTCCAAATCCTTGCCCCCCGCGAAGCGACCCGTTTGACATTGGAAACCATCCGCACAGGGGCCGACAGCATTGCCATCACCGGCAACGTGTTGCGCGATTATCTGACCGATCTGTTCCCCATTTTGGAATTGGGCACATCGGCGAAAATGTTGTCGATCGTGAAGCTGATGCAGGGTGGTGGTTTGTTCGAAACCGGTGCCGGCGGATCGGCCCCAAAACACGTGCAACAGTTGGTGCAGGAAAACCACCTGCGCTGGGACAGCTTGGGCGAATTCTGTGCCTTGGGCGAAAGTTTTGCGTTTCTAGCCAACCAAAAAGGCAACGCCAAAGCGGGCGCTATGGCCACAGCGATTGAAACCGCGACCCAAGGGATTTTGGACAACAACAAATCCCCATCGCGCCGTGTGGGCCAACCTGACAACCGCGACAGCCACTATTACTTTGCGCTGTATTGGGCCCAAGCCTTGGCAGCACAAACGGATGACACCGAAATCGCGTCGCATTTTGCGCCCATCGCCCAAGCCTTGGCCGAGAACGAAGCAACAATCACCGCAGAGTTCGCCGCCGTTCAAGGTGCGCCTGCTGATTTGGGCGGATATTACCATGCTGACCCCGCCAAGGTGGCAGCGGTCATGCGCCCCAGTGCGACACTGAACGCTATCATCGGGTAAGACCCGTAACATAGGTATCAGAAACAAAAAAGAGGGGCACTGCCCCTCTTTTTTATGTCAAACGCGGCGCGATCTAGCCGCCGCGCATTTGTTGCAAAAAATGCACCTCGGCCCCGTCTGGCAGGGCCATCGCAGGGTTGGGCGGCACGATATCCCCATCGATAGCCACTGACACACCCTGGTCGAAAATCGGGCCCAACCCGGGGTATTGGGAAACCAAATCCGCCATGGCCCGCCCCAAGGTGGGGGCAGCCGTTTCAAATTCTAGGGCGCCATCTGTGAACCGGCGCAAACCAGACCAAAGAACGATTTTAACCATTCTTTGACGCCTTGATCGCCGCCAACAATTTGGATGGTGTGATCGGCAAATGCCGCATCCGCATCCCTGTTGCAGCGGCAACTGCGTTTGCCACGGCTGGCAGCGGCGGAGCAATCCCCGTTTCGCCAACGCCGCGCACGCCATAGGGGTGGCCGGGGTTCGGGACCTCGACAATCACGGTGTCGATCATCGGCAAATCCGATGCAACCGGCACACGGTAATCCAAGAACACAGGGTTTTGCAGGCGACCCATATCGTCATAGACGTATTCTTCGTTCAGCGCCCAGCCGATCCCTTGGACAGCACCGCCCTGATACTGACCCTCGACATAGGCGGGATGGATCGCGCGGCCCGCATCCTGAACAACCAGATAGCGCAGGATTGTTGTACGGCCCGTTTCAGGATCGACCTCAACATCCACAACGTGGGTGCCGAAACTTTCGCCAACGCCTGCGGGCACAGATTCATGATGCCCTGCAATCGGGCCGCCCGTATTGGACATGGCAGCCCCAATTTCGCCAATGGTCATTGGGAGGTATTCGCCGGCATTTGGCCCCGCAGGATGTGCCGCGCCATCGCGCCATTCCACCGCATCGGGTTCGATCCCCCATTTGGCAGCAGCGCGTTTGCACATTTCAATGATCATGCCTTGCGCGGCCTCGACGGTGGCTTTGCCTGTGGCGAATGTTGCGCGGCTGCCGTGGGTGGGTTCGTTCACGCCCAAGGCACCGGTTTCAACGATATTGACCCGCACATTGTCATAGGGGATTTCCAACGTTTCAGCCGCCATCATAGCCATTGACGCGCGGCTGCCACCGATGTCTGGTGTGCCGATGGATACGGTCACGGTGCCATCTTCGCCCAAGGCCATGGACACCGATGTATCCCCGCCATGGTTAAACCAAAATCCCGATGCGATGCCGCGCCCTTGGTTCGGACCTAAGGGAACCGATAGGTTCGGATGCGCCCGTGTTGCCGCCAAGGTTTCATTTAACCCGATGACCCCAAATTTGGGACCAAAGCTGGATGTTTCATGCGATTGTGCTGCGTTTTTCACGCGAACGTCTAGCGGGTCCAGTCCCAGTTCATCGCACATTTCATCAACCAAACTTTCAACGGCGAATGCAGCCATGGGCGATCCGGGCGCACGATAGGCGGCAGCCTTCGGGCGGTTTGCCAAGACGTCATAGCCCACATGCTGCAACGCGGGCACCTTGTACGCCGCAAAGGCACAATAAAGCGCCATATCAACTGGTGCCCCGGCAAAGGCACCGCCCTGCATGCGGAAGGTTGCCGACCCAGCGGTGATTTTACCGTCCTTGGTCATGCCGATTTTGACATCCATCGATGCCGATGCGGTCGGACCCGTGGCGCGCAGCACCTCGGATCGGGACATCACGATTTTAACGGGGCGGCCACCTGCCTTGCGGCTGAGCGCCAGGGACAGAGGTTCCATGAAAATCGTGGTTTTGCCCCCAAACCCGCCACCAATTTCGGATGGGGTGACGCGCAGTTGTGACGCATCCAGCCCCAAAACTTGGGTACACATTTTGCGAATGTACCAATGGCCCTGGGTACAGACCCACATTTCCCCTTTGCCATCGGCCCCCATTTGGCCCATGCAGGCATGGGGTTCGATATAGCCTTGGTGAGCTGCTTCGGTTTTATATTGCTGTTCACGCACAATGTCTGCTTGGGCAAACCCTGCCTCAAGATCGCCATGTCCGAATTCGATGTAGCGCACCACGTTTGGATGCAACCCCTCGGGGACGGAATGGTCTGCCGCGCCTTCACGAATGATGGGGGCATCCGGGGCCATAGCGGCATCAACATCCGTCACATGGGGCAGAATTTCATATTCAACCTCAATCAACTTGGCCGCATCGCGGGCCAATTGTGCGGATGTGGCAGCCACGGCCGCAACCGCATGCCCATCATAGAGCGCACGTTCGCCCGCCATTGTGTTTTCTTGCAGATCCCAAGCCTCGCCCGTCAGGCCAGTTGGGAAATCGTCGCGGGTCACAACCGCCTTGACCCCGGACAGGGCCAAAGCCTTGGACGCATCGATTTTGACGATCCGCGCATGGGCGTGGGGCGATCGGACCACCGCACCATGCAGTAGCCCCGCTGCGGAAATATCGGCCCCATAACGGGCGCGGCCGGTGACCTTGTCCAAACCATCTGGGCGGTCGGGTCGTGTTCCAACAATGCGCAATTCGTTTGCTGTATCTTTCGCCATTATGCAGCCCCCCGCATTTCAGCCGCGGCATCCATGACCGCGCGAATGATTTTATCATACCCTGTGCAGCGGCACAGATTGCCCGCCAACCAATAGCGGACCTCGGTTTCATTTGGATCAGGGTTTTTCGCCAACAGCGCCTTGGCCGCCACCAAAATACCCGGTGTACAGAACCCGCATTGCAGCGCGGCATGTTCGATGAATTTCCGTTGCAACGGATGCAATTCGCCGTCTTGGGCCATGCCTTCGATAGTTTCAATCTGTTTATCCTGCGCCTCGACGCCCAGCATCAGGCACGAACAAACCAATGTGCCATCAACGGTCACAGAACAGGCCCCACAGTCGCCTGTGGAACAGCCCTCTTTCGTGCCAGTCAATTCCAGCTGATCGCGCAGGCAATCCAACAATGTGTCGCGTGGATCGGCTAGAAATTCGACCTCTTCGCCATTGACCTTGGTGGTTATGTGGATCTTAGACATCACTTGGTTCCTTTCGCACGATCATAGGCAATTTTTGCGGCACGCTTGGCCAAAACGCCTGCGACATCTGTTCTGAATTCAGCAGTCCCACGTTTGTCAGAGATAGGTTTCACCGCCCCCGATACAATGCCCGCCAATTTATCCAAGGCTTCATCATCCAGCGTCGTGCCGATAATGGCATCCGCTGCCTGCGGCAACAAAATCACCGTTGGCGCAACCGCGCCCATGGCGATACGTGCCGCCGCAACCCGATCGCCATCCAGCGTTAGGTTGACGGCACAGCCCACAACAGCGATGTCCATTTCGGTGCGCGGCGTAAACCGCAGATAGGCATCGCCGCCCTGCGCGCCGCGCGCGGGGATCGTGAATGCGGAAATCAATTCGCCCTTGGCCAGGGATGTTTTTCCGGGTCCCACGGGAATGTCGCCCACCGCAATATCGCGTGCACCGTTTGGCCCCACCACATGGGCAATGGCACCCGCCGCGATCATGGCGGGCACACTATCCGCGGCCGGCGATCCATTGCACAGGTTGCCCGTCAATGTTGCGCGGCCCTGCACTTGGGTCGATCCGACCAATTCCAATCCCTCGACGATACCGGGGTAATCGGCGCAAAACCCAACATGTGCGCCCAATTCCGCGCCCGCCACGGCAGCGCCGATGGTCCAGCTGCCATCTGCGTTTTTAACAATCTCTTTCACGCCGGGAATGTGTTTTAGGTCGATCATATCGTCCGGCGTTACCATGCCGGCGCGCATCTGCACCAAAACATCCGTTCCCCCCGCCAGATAACGGATCACACCGGTTGCATCCGCTGCAATCTGCGCTGCATCCTCAAAAGTTTTTGGACAATGATATTTCATGTACGTCCCCTGTGGTCATATCAACACTGCAAGGACAAAACAGCACGCAAAAATAATCCACTAGCCGATCATTCCAACGTGCTGCATCATCCCGTTTGCGGCACTATGCACCAACTTGGTCGCGAAAGCCTAGTCCCAATGCGACAAATTTATGTTTGAAACAGGCCTGACCACAGGGCAAGCAGAACGGCAAAGGCAATCATCCGTAGGTCACCCGTGAATTTTGCAAATCCTGCGCTATGTTTTGTGCATGCCGCATCAACAGCAGGACAACACCGTGAAAACATTGGGCCAGATTGCGACGCATAGAATGGTGATCACCTGCGCCAATTGCAAAACCGTTAAGGTGCATGACATTGCCAATCTGATATTGGTCATGGGCGATCAGGCCACCCCGCATGACGTCCGCCAACGTGCCGTGTGCCCATCCTGCGGTACCCGCGGCAACAACATCTATCGCATTACTGACCCCCAGAAAGACACGACATGAAATATATCGCTGAGGTCACGACGCTGCTGATGCAAGCGGCTGAAAAGCGCTATGAAACCAGCAAGGCGGCGTTGCACAAGGCCCAAAACGACCCATCAACCCCGCCAGATCAGCTGGCGCAATTACAGTCCGAACACATGCGCGCGGCCAAAGATTATTTGGCCATCGCCTTTAAGACACGTTTTTTGGCGCACAGCGCGCCGCATCCTGATGATAATTTAGTTTACGACCCCACAGGATCCGACATATCGTGATGCAACGGAATAACACGGGATATATGACATGCTAAAACTAATCGACAATCGGCTGAACGCTGACGTGCTGTATACCCTACAAAAAATGGGGCACGGAGATGTTTTAATCATTGCCGACGCTAATTTTCCGTCCGACAGCATATCAAAATCAACGGTGTCTGGTCGGGTGCTACCCATGGAAAACCTGACGGCACCCGCGGCAATCGATGCAATCTTGACGCTTCTGCCGCTGGATACCTTTGTCGATGACTTTGCCGGACGCATGCAGGTTGATGGGCAGCCCGATTATTTACCCCCCGTTCAACAAGAGGTGGCCGAAATCGTCAAAAAACATGACGGCCACGACAGAGATATGATTTCAATCGAACGCCAAACATTCTATGACGTGGCGCGACGCAGCTATGCCATTATTCACACCAGCGAAACGCGGCTTTTTGGCTGCTTCATGCTACGCAAAGGCGTCATTTTCCCCGACGGTTAGGCAGCCACCACAGAAAGCCCAGCGCAGTCACACTCTATGTCACGCGTCTCTTATGTCATCATTGCGCGCAGCTTGGCCCACCATCGGTTCTGTATCCTAGATCACCGCAATCTAAATCGGCGTTATCTTTAGGACATCAGCCAGCTTCATTCTTTGGATCTTGCCTGACGGCCCTTTTGGCAATTCGTCCATGAAATGAACCACATCAGGGGATTTGAACGCTCCAAGCCTTTGGTTGCATATCGTGATCAAGTCCTGCGCATCGATGGATGAATTTGGCCGCACCCTTACGGCGGCTTCAACCGTCTCGCCGTAACGCAGGCATGGGCGCGCGAATGCAGCTGCTTCGATCACGTCTGGATGCGAATAAAGCACTTCATCAATTTCCCGAGGCGCAATATTTTCGCCACCTTTGATGATTAATTCTTTTAGGCGACCCGTAACATAAACATAGCCCTGATCATCCATCTTGGCCAAATCACCTGTTCGTAGCCAACCATTGCGAAATGTATCTGACGTGGCTTGTTGATTTTTCAGGTATTCGGACATCACATTCGGCCCGCGCACAACGATTTCCCCTTCGACATTTCGGGCAACAGGGTGCCCAACGGTATCGTGTATTTCAACCTCACACCCAAATGCGACGCCCGGTGATCCAATTTTGCGTGGCATTGGCGGTAAGGGATTAGACAATATTTGCGCAGCCGTTTCGGTAAGCCCCATAGTTTCTATAATTGGCACCCCAAATCGAGCTTCAAAAGCTGACTGTGTTTCAACGGCCAAAGCAGACGAGGCCGACCGCCCAAACCGCAATCGTGCCCTGCATTCATCGGATGGTTCTTGCTCACCGTGTAGCAAATGGGAAATAATTGTTGGCACTGCCGAAAACCACGTAATTTCTGTATCATTCGCTTGTTTCCAAAAGCGCGTGGCAGAAAATTTGCTGATCATCGCAAGCGACCCCCCTGACACCAGCGATCCCATCAAAGTTACGCACAAACCGTTAATGTGATACATTGGTAAAATACAAAATCCACGATCGTGCGCTTGCAAATTATGCGCAATTGCGGTGGTCCAGCCACCAGCCAATAAGCTGGCATGTGTGTGGACAACGCCTTTGGGTTTTCCTGTTGTCCCTGAGGTGTACATTAACAATGCTTGATCATCTGGAGCTATGTCATGCAGTGGCATCGCATCACATCGTTGATCAATTGGTATCGTCCGAATTTTGGTCGTATTTGCCGCTTTGAATATCTCCTGACAACTCTCATGGACGAATGCAAATCGCGCCTCAGAGTGTTCAAGTGCATATGAAATTGCATCTCGACCAGCAGCAAGATTGATCATAGTGGCGCGAAATCCACCAATAACTGCGCCGTAGAATGCGACCATTGCGTCGTATCCGTTGGGCGAAACGATTGCGATGCTCTCACTTTTCTTGGCGCCCAAGCGTGTCAGTTCGCAGGCAAAGCCCGTGGCCGCAACATTTAAGGCCTGCCAGGTCAATGTCATATTCGTTTCTGGAAAGATACAGGCGATGCCACCTTCGGTCGCGCGTGCATTTAGATGGTCACGCAGTGTCCCGTCCGGCGGCCTATGTGCGGTCCAGTTCATTTGCCAACTTCTTTCCAATACTGCCCAAAGATAGCCTCAAGACTTGGTTCTGTGGCCGGAATTTCACGCACAATTTTGGTGCTTTGCAGAAAATGACGCCAATGCAAATTGTCGTCGATTGCATTGCCCCCCCAACTGCCGCACCCCATACTTAGCGAAAATGGCATACCATTGGTAAAAGCCCCACCAGTCGCAAAAGTATGCGCTTGATTGACGATAACGCGACTGGTTGGGATGACCTTGGCCAGCTGAACAGGGCGTTCCACCTTGGTTGTGTGAATGCCCACAGAATGGCCGGCACCTTGAAAAGATTGAATTTCCCGAGCTAATGACGCGGCATGTTCAAAATCATCGGCACGATATAACGCAAGAACGCGACTAAGTTTTTCCCCCGACAATGGATGTTCAGCGCCGATCCCCGTGGTTGGAACGACGATGTATTCTGTGCCTTCAGGCACATCCAATTCCAATGCTTGGATCATTTTATCTGCGTCTTGTGCAATAACAGATCGGTTGAGATGTCCATCAGGCCATAGCTTGGCAACGATGCCTGCTTCGTCTGTTACGACACATCCGCCATGGTGCGCGACAGCATCCAAAAACGCTTGGTAAATTGCGTCGACAACAATTACCGAGTTCTCGGATGAACAAGATGTAGCGTTATCGAATGTTTTTGAAGCTCGAATTTTTTCTGCGGCGCTGTGTAAATCTGCGGTTTCATCTACGATCACCGTAACATTTCCTGCACCCACGGCAACAGCAGGGGTACCTGCAGTTTGGGCACGATACACATTATTTTGACTGCCCGTGCAGATGATTTTGTCACAGGTCTCCATCAGACGCTGTGTTTTCACTTTCGATCCGGGGGCTGGCACCATTTGCACCAAATCTGGGTCTTCGCCAATTTTGGCAAATTCTACATGAATAAACGCAATCAATCGTTCGCATGTTGCCACCCCTTTGGGCGATGGGGCAACTATGATCGAATTGCCGCATTTTAAGGCATTGATTATATTATTCGCAGGCGTGGCGGCTGGATTCGTAGATGGGACGATCGCGGCCACAACCCCCATTGGTCGCGCGATTTCCGTGATTCCTGTTTTGCAATCGTCGCGGATGATACCGAATGTTGTGACATTTTGGATATCGCGCATTAAACCCAAAGTTTTCCTATGGTTTTTAATGATTTTGTCCGCGACATTTCCCAATCCTGTTGTTTTGACGGCCAATTCTGCCAATTCTCGGTTACGCTGCGGTTCCATTATCGCCCATGCAACAGCTTGCGCCGCGCGGTCATAGCGCTGCTGGCTGCCATTGATTTCATAGCTTTGTTGCGCACGACGTGAACGAGAAACAATCGCATCAAGTTCAAAAATCGCATCCGCGTCAGCATTCCCCAAAGACGACATTTTGTTTGACCTTTCAAATGGCGATTGGGCGCGCCAAAGACGCGCCCAAATCAATACGTTTATTTCAAACCTGAGAGCAACTCTTTGAGCGTGACCTCGCGTGCAGCCCACATCGCCTGAACCTGTTCACGGTTCATAATGTGCATCGGTGAACCACCTGCCTTCATTTTGCTGGCAACACTGTTGTGGGCAAACATTTCCGGCACCTTCTCAGCCAGCATGTCAATAATACCCTGCGGAGTACCCTTTGGCACCATTATGCCACGAAAGTTAACAGAGCTATCGTCGATGTCAAAACCTTGCTCTTGCAGGGTTGGGACATCTGGCAAAAAGTCATTTCGCGCTGTATCAAACACACCCAAAATTTTGACATTGCCAGCCTCGCGGGCGCGGAATGCATCTGAAAGGTTATTAATACCACCCAGTACTTCGCCAGCGATGACAGCTTTCATAGCCCCTGATCCACCTGCGTTATTTGGAATATATGCCATTTTCACGCCGGCCGCTTTCTCTAGTTGCAGGGCCGCAATATGGTGGCCAACGTACAGACCGGCGCCAGAAAACGTCAGCTTGCCAGGATTCGCTTTGGCGTAATCTACGATATCTGCCATAGAATTAAATTCGCTGTCCGCGCCGACGACAAACACAGCTGGGTCAGCCCCCCAGTTTGCAATGGGCTCAAAACTATCGGCACTATATGATACGCCCCCTTCGATGGATTGCGCGATAAAGTGTGGGATATTGTATGCCCCCAACGTATATCCATCTGCATCCGCCTGGCTGGCAAGCCAATTCCAGCCAACACGCCCCCCAGCACCGGGTTTATTGATAATTGCCATTGGCATTCCCAAGGCATCTTCGTTGCCCGACGTCATCGTCACAATGCGCGCCTGAAAGTCCGTGGCACCACCGGCGCCATAACTGACCATCAGCATCAAAGGCCGCTCAGGATAACTAGCGTGCCCATCTGCGAATGCCGGGCTACTTAGCGCAGATAACGCCAATGCTGCAGCTGCGATCATTTTTTTCATTTTTCTTTCCTCCCTGTGGAATTTACGACCGTTTTATACGGCTTAAAAAAATATCTCTTTTGGTGTGTAAACGCTCAGTAATAGCGCAAAGAGACCATACATTACGGCTAGAAAGCCGATCGAAACTGACACTCGCTTGATCCAAGTTGTTATCTGATTGTGTGGTGCAGGATCGTAAAGTGAAAGTAAGATGAAAAATACCAGTGTAGACGCAGTGTAAAACCCCATCGCTTGCGCAGCCCAAAAGACATAGACAACCGACACGAACAGACCCGGTAAGAGATTGACGACAACCTTACCCTTTAATCCATTGCCGACCTTTGTTTTGCCCAAGACAGCTTTCCCAAAGGTCCAAATCGCGAGAATAGAAAAAACTGTAGCGATTATGCGAGGAAATAAAAATGCGGCGGCAGGCTCTTGGGTAAAGCTGATATACGTGACCCAAAGCCCAACGATCGCGACCAATCCGCTTGCGGTTATGTGTTGTATGCGCGGCAAATCGTTCATAATGCAGACTCCTCTTTTGCGATCACGTCATCTTTGGTGACATACCGATGGCTGCGAATTTCCATCCAAACCGAATATCCAATCGATGCCACGACGGTGGAAATTAATAAAAGGTTCAAAGAGCCCGTAAAGAAATATGCACCGATGCTGCTCGTTGCATTTGCGATCATACTCCCTTGGATAAAGTTGGCTTCGGCGATTGGGCCAAGGATAAGCCCCAAGACCAAGGGCGCCGCAGAAAACCCAAATCGTTCTAGAAAATACATGGCCGTGCCAATGGTCATCATCACATACACATCGCCCATAGAATTTTGCACCGAATAGCTGCCAAATACCGAAAGACCCAAAACAACCGCGGCCATGACCGAATTCGGCACCTGTGCCACGCGTGCTGCTATGCCTGCGATATATAGGCCAAAGACACACATCAGAATTTGCCCAATCAGCATCGAGTTTATGAATGTCCAAGCAACATCTGGATGGTTGTCAAACAAATCGCTACCAGGAAAAATACCATGTATTAGCAAGCCGCCAAGTAATACAGCCGCCGTCGGCGAACCCGGAATAGAAAGCGTCAAGAGTGGCACAAGTGAGGGGCCAACCATTGCGTTATTTGCACTTTCTGCTGCAATAACGCCTTCTGGATGACCCGTTCCAAATTTATGACGATCCGGGCTAAGTTTTTTGGTTTGGTCATATGCAACCAAACCCGCAATTTGGCCACCAACCCCTGGGATCAAACCAATAATCGATCCTGTCAGCGTGCCAACCGTCAGCGCACGCCGCCACCTGAACACTTCAAAAAACGCCTTTTTTACCGAGTGCTTTTCAACCTCAAGCACTTCTGCTGCTAGTTTACGACGACCTTGTGCGAACATGCTGATTATTTGGGGAATTGCAAACAACCCGATCAGTGCGGGTATGACGTTTATTCCGCCTGCGACGTTTGGATGGAAAATGAACCGCTGTGCGCCCATAATGTCATCAAATCCAATGGTCGCCAGCCACAAGCCGATACAGCCCGATAACAATCCTTTCACAACCGAACTTGAATCCAGTGATCCGATCACCGTTACCCCCAAAATTGCAAGCCAAAACAATTCTGATGGACCAAATGCCAATGCCCATTGTGCCAAAACGGGCGTTAGAAAAATAAGCAATAAAACACCAAATATGCCCCCAACGGCAGACGCCAAAAAGGACAGTTGCAGCGCTTTTGCGCCCTGCCCTTTCTTTGCCATAGTATGCCCATCAAGCGTGGTCGCAATATTTGCCGGAGCGCCCGGAATTTTCAGCAAAATAGCGCTAACTGCGCCCCCCGCCACGGTTGATGTATAAGCAGCGCCCAAAAGGATGAGCCCCTGCGCAGGTTCCAGCTTAAAGGTGAATGGGATAAGCAAAGCAACAGCCATCGTCGGCGATAAGCCCGGTGTTGCCCCCAGTATCAACCCACCAATGGTCCCAATCAACAATAGTAAAAAGTTAAACGGTGAGAATACATCGCCAAAGTACATCAAAAATTCCAAGCTTATACTCCTGTCGATTTTCAAACCTTGACTACATACCGTAAAAGATGAAAATAGTTTTGCAAATGTTTTCATTTTTCTTGAAATTAGGACCGTTAAATGTCTGTAAATAATGATAAAAAAGCAGATATAATCACTGTTGCAAAGGCAGCAAAAGTTTCCCCATCGACGGTGTCGCGTAGTTTCAATCACCCACAACTGGTCAAGGTGACGACTCGGAAACGAATAGACAGGGCCGTCCGAAAGCTGGGGTATATCCGAAACCGCGCCGCGCAAACAATTCATGGTATTCGCAGCGGCACAATTGGGCTAATCGTCCCGACAATTGATCACACAATTTTTGGTGAACTGATCCAGAGCTTCTCACAAGGTGTGGATTCGTTTGGCTTTACCATTTTGTTGGCGTCACACGGCTATGATTTAGAACGCGAATACGAATTAACGCGCAAAATGTTGGAACATCGTGTTGATGGGATAGCGTTGATCGGACTGGACCATTCCAATGATACACACGAATTACTATCGCAGCAGCAAACACCATCAATATTTCTATGGAACCACTCTGATCAATCTGAATTTCAGTGTGTCGGTTCAGATAATTATCAGGCCGGATACTTAATCGCAGAACACATCGCAAGCCTAGGGCACCGCGACATTGCGGGCATGTTTCCACCGCTCACTGGTAATGATCGCGCGTCGGAACGGTTTCGGGGTGTATGCGATGCAATTGCAAAGTATGGCATTACAATAGCACAAGATCACTTGGTGCGCACACCATATAGTGTAGGCGCAGCAAAAATTGCGACAGGCCATTTATTAGCCAGACCGCATAAGCCGACCGCAATCATTTGTGGAAATGATGTTCTGGCATGGGGTGTGCTTCATGCGTTGTCTCATTTGAATTTACGGGCGCCAGACGATATTTCGGTAACCGGCATTGGCGACTTTACCGGATCAGCCGACTTTGAACCCAGCCTAACAACCGTCAGGATCCCCGCAGGCGCAATTGGCCTGAAAGCCGCGGAAACAATGGTCGCGATGATAAAAAATGAAACCCCTATTCCAACCAGTGCCGCGTTCCCACCACGTTTGAAAATACGCGCAACAAGTGGTCCAGCCACTCCATGAGCACCGCAAAATGCTTGGCGAACTTACGCTCTACAAGCTTGCGGTTGGGCCTGATGGACGCAACCGCACAATGCACTCACCGTTCTCTGCAAAGACAGGACGCAATCAGCCCAGCATAACTAAGTTCGTGTTTGGTCTTGCCAAATGGGTGTGCGGGTTAATCAAATCGTCCGAGGGAATGGCGCAGGCATATTGTGATCGGTCCTCGCAAGAGACTGCGATTGCAGCCGCTTAATCGGGGGATGAGATTATGTGTGAGACCTATGCCATTGGTGATCCCGACAGCGCATTCGCGATCCAAGCCGGGCTCGCACCTAAAGGCGCAACTAAGGTCACACACAAGGAGATCCGCAACAAATGTAAATCCGTTGTGCTTGGGACAAACTATGGCATGACGGCCCACGGTGTTGCGCAAGCAGCGAGTATCCACACGTTAGAAGCCAATGCCCTGCTACAAAAGCATCGGGAAACCTACCGTCACTTCTGGCGGTGGGCCGACAACAACATGGATGCAGGGCGGTTGGTGCTCAAGCTAGACAGGTGCTTCGGGTTGTCGATACATGCCCGTGGTGGATCCCCTAAAGCCAACACATTCCTCAACTGGCCAATGCAAGCCCAAGGGCCAGAGATGATGCGCATTGCCTGTATAAGCTCCATGGAACGTGAGCTGAAGCTCTGCGCCCTTATTCATGGCGCACTTTTGATTGAGGCTCCCCTTGAGGGAATAGACGGGGATGTCGCAAGGCTGAAGGACTGTATGGCAGAGGCCAGTGAAGCAGTTCTGGGCGACGGAAAAATTTGCCGTATTGATATTGAGATTGTGCGCCATCCTGATCGGTATATGGAGGAGAACGGTCACGCCATGTGTTCAAAGATCACGCAGATTTTGAACGAGGTTTAGTCTTGACCGCCGCGCTTTCCGCGGGACAGTGTCTATATCCTTTATATTCTTATTAATGATAAACGGGTGACTGCAAAATGCATAGTTCAGCAGCCCGCCCAGACGAAAACGCGACGCCTTATTTTTAAAAGGGCCAATCACGTTTGGTTGGATACGGCAAAATATACCTGTTCCAGCATCGCGGCTCATTCTAGTGGCTGAGGCATTCAGAGAATGCGCTCACCAGCCGTCACATCCTTGTAACTATCGCTCAAGGTTTGGCAATGCGCCGGGATTGAGAGTCCAGATCAGCGCGCGCGTGTTGAAAAAGATTCATGAAAAGTGTGAGGCTTACTTGGCTAGATATATGCGATAGCGATGCCTCGTATCTCAGCCCATTTCATCAGCGCCCCAACGGCAATGCTGCCGATCGCAAGTTTCATGACTGACCTCAAAGGGCGCTCCTGTGATACCGTTCTACCTGTCTATTCCGCTGCAACACAGTGATCAAGACCCGCCATCACATTTGCGGCCTGGACAAAGCAAAGGCGCGAAACTCTGCCATGGCCTGCGGGTTCGGATCGCGGCCGATGAACCCTTTTAAGTATGGCTCCAATCGGCTCATGCGCAGCTCCATCGGTTCGCGCACCTCAAGCGCGTGATATCCAAGCTGCATGAAATACAGAATTCTTGCCCGCGCATCGGCGTCTTTCTCTTCAAAGCCGAAACGTTTGAACATGTCGGTGGCGGCTTTTATCCGCGCCGCATCGGCTACATCAATCAACTTGCGCACCGCTTTGTCGCGCCGTGACCACTCGCGCACGGCGAAGTCCAAGCCCTGATCAAACAGGCCTTCATCAATGAAACAGCGAAAGAAATTACAGACGGCTTGCGTTACATTGTCCGAGGGCTGTTCACATTTCGCAACGATAGATCTGGTATTGCGCGCTTCCCAATCCGCCAGCAAAGCCCGAAGCAGATCTTTGCGGTTTTTGAAATACCAGTAAAAGCTGGACCGCGATACGCCCAGTTTTTGACTAAGCGACAACACCTTCACATCGGCAGCGCCATGGCTGATCAGCACCCCTTTGGCCGCATTCAACCAGTCCTCTCGTGTGACCTTTACATGTGAAGACAGCGGCTCGCCGACGGGCGTATCTGAATTAACCGACGACTTCATATCAGCTTTCCGGTGGTGCCCCGCCCGCCTCGGTGCGGCGGGCGATAAATGATTGCAGGGTGCCTATACGGTCGTTGTCCAAATGCAGTCCTGCATCCGAATTCACAATATCCTGCCAGACCTTCGTGGCCCGCTGATTGGCGTCCAAGCCACCACGCTCGGTCCATGTGCCGAAGTTGGCGTAATCATGCACAACAGGTTGATAAAACGCGGTGTTATAGCGCGCCATCGTCTGTGAAGTGGCAAAGAAATGCCCCTGCGGATCCACCTCTTTGATCGCGGTTTCATAACCGATTTCATCATCGCCCGCTTGCGCACCGGCGCAAAGCTCGGCGATCATGTTCAGCACTTCAGCATCGGTCACCAGCTTTTCGTAGGAAACCGAAAGCCCGCCCTCAAGCCAGCCAGCGGCGTGGATGACCACCGTTGCACCAGCCATCAGGCACCCCCACAGTCCCATCTGGTTTTCGTTGGCGGCCTGAACGTCATTCAGGTTCGATGCCGATCCCGCGGCCGAGCGCCACGGAAGGCCAATGTATCTTGCCAACTGCCCTGCCGCCAGAGATGCCTGAAAATGCGAAGGCGTGCCAAAGGCGGGCGCGCCGGATTTCATATCGACGTTCGAGGTGAACGTGCCGTAGCACACCGGCGCGCCTGATCTAGCAAGCTGCGTCAGTGTAAGAGCGGCAAGAGCCTCGGCATGTGAGAGTGTGATTGCGCCCGCGACTGTGATCGGTGCCATCGCTCCCATGAGTGTAAACGGCGTGATAATCGACATCTGTCCATGGCGAGCAAAGTCAATCAAACCCTGCGCCATCGGGATGTCCAACGTGCGCGGGCTATTGGTATTGATAATCGTATAGCACCGCGGTTCGGCTTGAAACGCGTCATCGGAAAGACCGCGGAAATCGCGGATCATTTCGAAACAATCCATCGCTTGAGCCGTCCCGCGCGAGAAAATGAACGGAAACTTGTCTGTGTGAGTCATCTGCGCTTCGGTCGTGAAGTAATGGCGCAAATGGATAGACACATCCTGCGGTTCGACCTGTGGCGAAATCATATGAAAGACGTCAAAGTGATGCGTCAGTTTAAGATATTCGATGTAATCTCGGGCCGATCCCGCGCGGCGGCCGCGCACAAGATCTGTTGCGTTTGGGGCCCCGGCGCCCGCCTGAAACGCCAAACTACCCAGTTCCAGTTTCACATCTCTGTCCAGCGCGCCGGCGCGACAGGTAATCGATTTTGGGGCACTGTCGATGGCGGCTTGCACCATATCTCGGCCGATATAGACCATCTGGGCGTGTTCATCGACGCGCGCGCCACCCACCGCAAACAGATTGCGGGCTGCGGGTAAAAGCACGCGCATGCCCAGATCTTCCAGCATGCGCAGTGCAGTTTCGTGCATCTCTGTAATTTGATCTGCAGAGAATACATTCATCACCGGAAACGGATTGCGCAGTTGGCGGTAGTTCACATCGCGGCTTGGCGCAGTTTTCGCCTCGCCACCACGCCCACGGCGGCGTTTTCCGCGGGGCGATGTTTCGGGAGCGTTCATCGGATCACCCTCGCATCGCTTGACCGCTGGGGTCATACGGCGACGGCGCGATCACTTTGGCAGGACGTTCCTGACCGACAATATGAATTGTCAGCTCCGTGCCGTGAGGAGCCGCGTCGCGATCAACCATCGCCATTGCCAGTGACTTGCCCACTGTGTGGCCATACCCGCCCGACGTGACAAAGCCGACACGCTTGCCATCTTTCCACACAGGCTCGTATCCGCTGGCATCTGCATCAAAGCTGTCAACTTCCAACGTAACAATGACCTGCGCCGGTCCGCCAGCGTCGCGTTCTTTCATCGCCGCATCGCACCCGATGAAATCGCCCTTGTTCCAGTCGATCCAACGGTCCATGCCTGTTTGACCAGCCGTGTAGCCTTGGGTGAATTCGGCGCTCCAGATGCCAAAGCTTTTCTCAAGTCGCAAGCTGAGCAAAGCGTTAAACCCTGTTTCGCGCATGCCAAACTCGGCCCCCGCCGCAAGTAACGTGTTACGAAGCGTGATGTGCTCGGCCGCTGAGCAGTGGATTTCATACCCCAGTTCACCGGCCACAGACAAACGTCCGACCTTGCAACGCAACATACCGATGTCGAAGGTTCCGCACCCCATAAACGGCAGATCAGCGATGGGCCCATCGGTTAGTTTTTCAATAACTTTGAGGCTGTTTGGCCCCGACAGACTAAAGCCCACTGTCCCGTCCGAGATATCACGCACCGAAACATCATTACCCAAGTGGTTGCTGAACCACCGCATGTGCCACTCGCGCAGATAGTAGCTACCCATGATCCACCACGTCCCGTCGCCCCAGTTAAAAACGGTCAGGTCCCCCTTCATCCGTCCGTCTGGAGACAACATCGGCGCAAGTCGCGCGCGCCCCGCTGATGGCAGCTTGGACGCCATCACAAGGTTCAACCATGCCTCGGCACCCGCACCAGAAACCTCGAAGCGTGAAAAGCCCGAGATGTCCAAAAGCCCGACACTCTCGCGCACAGTCTTGCACTCCTCGGCTACGATCGGGAAAGCGTTCGAACGCTTCAGCGTCGGGGTCTCGACGAAATCTTTGGAAGGCGCAAAATAAAGCGGCACTTCTAGCCCCCAACTGACGCCCCACCGGCATCCGGCGTCGGTCATTGCGTCATAGGCCGGAGCCTTTTTCAGCGGACGACCGGCGGGCAGTTGTTCGTTGGGATAGGTCATCACAAAACGGCGGGTGTAGAATTGCCCTGTCGTTTCCTTGATGAAGCGCTTGTTCTGGGCGTAGTCGCCAAAGCGGGCGACATCCATGCCGAACACATCCGCCTCGGGCTCGCCGTGGATCATCCACTCGGCCAAGGATTTGCCCACGCCGCCCCCCTGTAAGAAGCCGGCCATCACGCCGCAGGCGCACCAATAGCCGGGCTTCCCGCGCACGGGTCCGACCAAAGGATTGCCATCCGGCGCAAACGTAAACGCTCCGTTGACCCAAGTTTTCACGCCTACGTTTTGCAGGTCGGGGTAACGTTCAAAGCCAAGGGTCAGTTCCTTCTCGATCCGGTCAGGATCTTCCTGTTGCAACTCGAAGCCATACTCCCACGGGGCGCCGTCGACCATCCAGTGCTCGTGGTCGATTTCGTAAATACCCAGCAAAATACCCTTTTGATCCTGCCGCATGTATGTGAACCCTTCCAGATCCACAGTCATGGGCACCTCGAAATCCAACTTCTCAAGTGCGGGGATCGTATCAGAGATTAGATAGTGATGGTTCAGCGGCGCGACGGGT
>CBFHVU010000013.1:0-31148 GCA_965659465.1 uncultured Paracoccaceae bacterium
CGCGTGCGTGAATATCGATGATGGTTGTCATAATCGTGCCTTTGCTGATGATAGACGTGTTACTGGGGGTCGTTTAGCATGGGAACACTGGAAAGGAAATATTTTTGTTACCGCTAACATCGGGTTTGTGGCGATGTTTGCGCAACCTGTTTGCGCAAACTTATATGGACTGTGATTTGCGCAATCTCGCTTCGCGCCAAAAGGTATAGAGGCCCGATGCAATCACGATGAAAATGCCCAGCCCCGTGATGGGATCAATGGTTTCACCCAAAAAAACAAACGACAACATAACCGCAAAGACCAAGCGCGAATAGCGAAAGGGGGCCACGACGGATGCATCGCCAATGCGGGTTGAAATCACGATCATATAATAGCCAATCACCGCAAACATGATCGCCAAAGCTAGCCAGAGTGTTTCTGTTTTTGTTGGCCAAACATAGGGTGTTGAGAAGGGCGAAATGACAATCCCTGCGGTGCCCATAGCGACAAAGCCATAGATTGAAATCGTGACCGAGGGCAGTTTGGTTCGGATTTGACGGGTAACCAGATCGCGTACAGCCAGTGCCGCAACAAAGATGAGCGCCAAGAGGGCACCGATGTTTACCCCTTGTGTGGTTGGGCGGATGATGATCAGAACACCGATAAATCCGATGGCAATAGCCGTCCACCGTTTGATGCCCACGCGTTCGCCCAGTATCAGTGCGGCCCCTGCTGTCACGGCAAGTGGAATCGCCTGAATGATTGAACTTAGAATCGTCAGCGGCAGCAGGACAATCGACCAGATAAAGAATATCGCCCCGACCAAATCCGCCAAAGTCCGAATTATGATGGGGCGTTCCCACAGCTGATTGGAATAGATGGGCGCACCCTGAACCTTGGCAATGGCGGCAAGGACGATTGCCGCGCCAAATCCGGTTAGCACCAACAGTTGTGACGCGGGGATTGTATCGCTGAGCAGTTTTAGAAACACATCCTCGATCGCAAATCCAAGCATGGACAGGATCATCAGTAATATGCCGCGCAGGTTATAGGTTTGCATGCTGTCCCAATCTTGATCACAAATCCGTTCAACTAGCATAAGCCTGCGAAATTCACCGCGGTCAAGGCCATGAGTTTGCCGGCGTGGGTTTACGTCCCGCAAAATGTGGCTTGGACCACCTGATCAGGCCTGGGAGGCGCTGTAAAGGCTTGCGTTTTAGCCGTTAGGTCATATGGGGTCTGTACAGCTTGCAGCAGGGTGTGAAACGGGGTCATATCGCCTGCAACGCTGGCTGCGATTGCCGCCTCAATCTGGTGATTGCGGGGGATGATGACTGGATTGCACTGGGCCATAATGGATGCATAATCTGCATCGCGGCGCGCGCGCCATGTTTCATACCATTGGGAAAATTCGGGGCTATCAGGCAGCGTTTCGCGTGCCCCATCATTCATCAATGCCCGAAAGCTGTTGGTGAAATCCAACTGATGTGCCTGCAGGATATCTAGCCAGCTTTGAATCAATCCATCATCAGCGGGCGTCGCATCGATAATTCCAAGTTTGCGGGCAAAGATTTGGCGGCGATCATGTGCGATTTGATCAGGCATCGCATGTACGATTTTTGTTAAATGATCTATCGTATCTTGATGATCTGGCAATAGTGGTAACAGCGCGCTGGCCAATTGTCCCATGTTCCATACAATCACCGCTGCTTGGTTGTCATAGGCATAGCGACCATATTGGTCGATTGAGGAATAGACGGTTTGCGGATGGTATGTGTCCATAAACGCGCAGGGACCGTAATCAATGGTTATACCATCAATGTGGCAATTATCGGTATTCATGACACCGTGAATGAATCCGACCGACAGCCAATTTGCGATCAACTTGGATTGCTTGGCAATGACGTATTTCAAAAAATCAATGGGGTCTGTCGCCTGCGGGTAATGTCGATTACAGGCATAATCGAACAACTGTTGCAGGCCATCGCGATCCCCGCGTGCCGCAAAATATTGAAATGTACCAACGCGCAGATGGCTGCTGGCAACCCTTGTCAGCACCGCCCCTGGCAGTGGGGTTTCGCGGTACACGGTATCGCCCGTCGCGACGGCAGCCAAGGCGCGGGTGGTGGGGATGCCCAGTTTGTACATGGCCTCGGACACCAGATATTCGCGCAAAACTGGCCCCAGCCACGCGCGGCCGTCGCCCTGACGCGACCATTTGGTGCGGCCAGACCCCTTAAGTTGCAGGTCGAACCGCGCGCCATTTTTGCCGATAACTTCGCCCAATAATATTGCACGCCCATCGCCCAGTTGTGGGTTGAAGTTCCCAAATTGATGGCCACAATAGGCCTGGGCAATGGGGTTTGATCCAGTGATTTGTTCGTTTCCGGAAAAATAGTCGGCGATTTGTGCCGTGTCCTCGGGTGCCGTTATATTCAGATCAGCCGCAAGTTCGCTGTTCCATGCAATCAGGCTGGGGCAAGATACGGGCGCGGGCGTTTCGACGCTGAAAAAACGATCGGGCAGGCGTGCGTAACTGTTATCGAATGTCAGGGTCAGGTTTGCCATTTGGTGTCCTTAGAAGGTTTGTGACATCAGTCCGTGGCTGTCATGCCGTTCAAAGCCGACCGATGATAAAAACCGTTCTAACCGCGGGTCATGTTTGGGCAAGAACAAAGATAGGGATGCAACCCCATTTTCGCGCAGCATCACACAGATTTTATTCAGCGTTTCGCGCCCCATACCACGCCCACGCACTTTGTCGCGCATGAAAATCTGTTCCAAAATCGCTTGCAACCCACCATGCGGAATGGACCAGCTGAACGTCACTATTGCATAGCCCACTGGTGCACTGGGTGGACCTATCAGGTATATGACGCCCATCGGACTGCCCTGTAATAGGGGCATCAGCGCCCGTTCGCGCATACCGTCATCAAGGCCCAGACCAAATTCATCGCTATAACCCGCAACAAGCGGATCAATTTTGCCAAAATCGTAAGGATCGGCCAATCGGATATTTGTCATAAGTGTGCCAATCGTTCTGTGAGCAGGTTAAAAAACCCGTCTGCGTCCAAATCACCTATGAAATGTGCATTTGCAGGTCGGTCTGTCACACCCCACCAATCGGCAACGGTCATGCCGCGCGTCAGACGCGATTGTGTTTCGATTTCAACATTGATATGCCGCCCCGAAAACAAATCAGGTTCTATAAGGTACGCAATGACCGTAGGGTCATGCAGGGGCGCACCGGCTGACCCGTATTTTTCTTTGTCAAAGCGTTCAAAGAAATCCGTCATTTGTGCAACTGCCAGACCAACGGGTGTAGTCAGTTCACGAAACGCATCATTGCGCGCGCGTGTGACCAATGCTTTATGTGTTACGTCTAATGGTATCATTGTTATTTTTGCGCCGGACTTCATAACAATTTCAGCGGCTTCTGGGTCTACATAAATGTTAAATTCGGCGGCGGGGGTGATATTACCAACCTCAAAATAGGCACCGCCCATCAAAACGATTTCATTAATTTTTTCAATGATATCGGGGGCTTTGTTTATTGCTGAGGCAATGTTTGTCAGGGGTCCCAAAGGGCATAGTGTGACACTGCCACTGGGGTGCTGACGCACTGTGTCGATAATGAAATCAACGGCGTGCATGTCCTGCAATGGCATCGTTGGATCAGGCAAGTTTGGGCCATCTAGTCCAGTTTTCCCATGGACATGTTCAGCGGTCACCAGCCGTTGCGCAAGAGGACGATCACAGCCTGCGAAAACGGGGATATCGGTTCGTTTAGCCAGTTCACAGACGATGCGGGCGTTTTTTTGTGTTAAATCTAGGGGCACATTGCCGGCGACGGCCGTTATGCCCAACACTTCGATATCTTGTGGGCTGGCCAATGCCAGTAAAATCGCTATGGCATCGTCTTGGCCCGGATCGGTATCTATGATTATTTTTTTAACAGCCATGAAATCCCTCATTACTCGGTGGTAAAAGGCTTGCATGGAATAGGGCTGGTTTCAAGCGTAAAGCAGTGCCCAGAGCAATCCCCGAGCACCGCCCAAAGGGCGCACTGCCTTAATTGTCGAAATCAACCTGTTCGGTCATTTGCAATGCTGCCCCACGATGTTTTGCCAATTCTGTGACATTCATATCATCCGCCTTAAATGTCCCCCATGATGATACAACTGCATTGGGATCAGTCCCCACAGCGATGGGATATTCAAAATTGGCATCTGCATAAATTTTTTGCGCCGAAGGCGATGTCAGGAATTCGATCAATGCCAGCGCTTGGTCAGGGTTGGGGGCGTGTTTTGCCATGGCCACCCCCGACACATTCACATGGACCCCACCGTTTTCAAAGACAGGGAACAAAATACGCACGCTATCGGCCCAAGCCTGCTGTTCTGGATCGGACAGCATCTGGCCCATGTAATAGGTATTGCCGATGGAAATGTCACATTCACCTGACCAGATCGCCTTGACCTGAGCGCGGTCATTGCCTTGGGGGCGTCGTGCCAAATTGTCTTTGACGCCTTGCAACCAGGTTTTCGCAGCCTCGGGGCCATGATGTGCGATGACGGCCGATGTTAGGGCGATGTTGTAATCATGCATGCCCGATCGCGTACAAATGCGCCCTCGCCATTTATCGGACGCCAGATCTTCGTATGTGGTCAGTTCACCATCTGCGACGCGATCTTTGCTGGCATAGGCGATGCGGGCGCGGGTGGATAGGCCAAACCAATGATTGTCTGGGTCACGATATTGCGCTGGTACATTCTGCGCCACTGATTGACTGGTAACGGGCTGTGTCAGGTCGGCGTCAACGACGGCGGCCAGGCGGGCGATGTCCACGGTCAAAATGACGTCTGCAGGGGACCGTTTGCCTTCGGCCTTCATGCGTTCGACCAAACCCTTTTCCAGAAATGCGACATTGACAGCAATACCCGTTTGTTCGGTAAAGGCATCGGTCAGCGGTTTTAGTAACTCTGGCTGACGGTATGAATAAATGTTGACCTCTTGCGCGATGGCTGTGGTTGCTAGCAATGCCGCCGAAATGGTGCCAAGTGTCAAAGTTTTCGTCATCGGGACCTATCCTTATGCTCTGTGATTGCGGATCTATTACCCGACAAAAATAGTCGGGTCAATACCTGAACAAAAAAGTCAGGTTATTTCAGGTGCTGCTTGGCTTTGTTCCACAGGGCATCCATTTCTGCCAAATTCGACTGTACTGGCGTTTTATTTATTTTCTTAAGTTCATCCTCTATATACTTGAAACGGTTTGTAAATTTTGAATTTGCTTGGCGCAGGGCTTCCTCTGCGTCGATATTCAGATGCCGGCCCAGATTGACAACGACAAACAGCAGATCGCCAAATTCCTCGGCTAAATGATCGGGGTCGTTACCCTGTTGTGCCTCGGCCAATTCGGCTGATTCCTCTTGGATTTTGTCCAGAACGTGGCTGATGCCAGGCCAGTCAAACCCGACGCGCGCAGCGCGTTTTTGCAGTTTCTGTGCGCGCATCAAGGCAGGCAACCCAACGGCCACATCATCCAAGACGCCGCTGCGTTTTTTACTGGCGCGCTCGGCCGCTTTGATTTTTTCCCAATCTTGAGTTTGTTGTTCGGCCGATTTATCGCGCGATTCATCGCCAAACACATGGGGGTGACGATGCACCATTTTGTCAGAAATTGCATTGACCACGTCATCGAAATCGAACCGGCCTTCTTCGCTTGCCATTTGGGTGTGATAAACACTTTGTAACAGTAAATCGCCCAATTCAGATTTCAGATCTTCAAAATCCCCGCGTTCGATGGCATCAGCCACTTCATAGGCCTCTTCTATGGTGTAGGGTGCGATGGATTTATAATCTTGCTCGATGTCCCAAGGACATCCATTGACGGGATCGCGCAGGGCCTTCATAATTTCCAGCAGCCGCGGCATACCGGCATGAGTGTCATTAATTAATTTCCTGTCAAAGCCCATTGCAACACCTATCTGTTCCAGATCATATACACCCTGACAAGTTGCACCAAAGGAGTCCAGAGCATGCCCGTTATAAACCGCATTGCGGCTTATGCCGATGATATGAAAACATGGCGTCGTCATTTGCATGCCCATCCTGAACTGGCGCTGGATTGTTTTGAAACCGCGAAATTCGTGGTTGAGCGATTGCGCGAATTTGGCGTGGATGAGATACACACAGGCATCGCCAAAACGGGGATTGTTGCCATCATCAACGGGCAGGGCGATGGGCCAACCATTGGCTTGCGCGCGGATATGGATGCGCTGCCCATGACCGAAACCACGGGGGTGGTCTGGGCCAGCCAAACCGAGGGCGCAATGCATGCTTGTGGCCATGATGGACACACCACTATGTTGTTGGGGGCGGCCAGATATCTGGCTGAAACGCGTAAGTTTTCAGGCCGTGTTGCGTTAATTTTTCAACCGGCCGAGGAAACCATCGGTGGGGGCCGCATCATGGTCGAAGAGGGTATGATGGAACGCTTTGATATTTCCCAAGTTTATGGCATTCACAATGTGCCCAACTTGCCGCTGGGGCATTTCGAAACCACATTGGGCCCCTTGATGGCGGGGGCTGATGAATTTCACGTCGATATCACGGGGTTGGGTGGGCATGCCGCCTATCCCCACGAAACCAAGGATCCGGTCATGGTCGCTGTGGCCATTGCACAGGCGTTCCAAACGATTGTAACGCGTAATTTGGACCCCTTCGATCAGTTGGTGTTGTCGATCACGCAAATTCATGCGGGCCAGACCGATAATGTTATTCCTGAAACGGCCTATATGAATGGCACCGTCCGCATTTTTTCCAAAGAGGTGCAGGCCATGGTCATCGACCGAATGCAAACGATTTGCGATGGTATGGCGCTGTCGTTCGGGTTGGATGTGACATTGCGATACGAAAAGGGGTATCCACCCACCATCAACCATGGAGACAAAGCGGAATTTGCCGCCAAGGTTGCAGGTGAAATTTCAGGTCCAGCGGCGGTGGATACAACATCTGGCTGTGAAATGGGGGCCGAAGATTTCAGCTATATGCTTGAGGCGCGGCCTGGGGCCTATTTGTTTATGGGGATTGGCGACGGGGCTGGTCTGCACAATACCAACTATGATTTCAATGATGATGCCGCGCCCTATGGGGCCAGTTTTCTGGCGCGATTGGTCGAACAGGCGCAACCTGTTTCGACAGCATAAAGGGCGTGAAAATGTTCAAAATTGCAATTTTGGTCTTGATCATAGGCGGCTTGGCCTACATCCAACTGGCGCCCAGCGAAGTAACCCGCTGGCATGATATGCCCGACTTCGACACCGATCAGGATTTGGCCGGCGGGGTTATGCGTGTCCTTGACCCAGTTGATCAGGCGCAGTTTGCCAAATTGGTTCAGGTTATCCAAGTCAGCGACCGCGTGACACATCTGGCGGGGTCGGTGGCAGATGGCAAAATCACCTTTATCGCGCGGACCAAATGGATGGGGTTTCCCGATTATGTCACGCTGCAGTGGGGCGATAACCGGTTGCGTGTTTACTCCAGACTACGGTTTGGCCAGTCTGATTTGGGCGTGAACGGCCGCCGCTTGGATACATGGATATCACAAGTGTTTGGTTGATTAGGGCTTGACCAAAAGTTTTCTTTCGTGATTTTAGCACCATGATACCAATAGATAGACTAGAACAAATCAAGCAACGATTTGAATTTCTTGAGGCACAGCTAAATGCTGGCGCATCAGGCGATGAAATTGCGAAAATTTCTCGTGAATATTCCGAATTGCGCCCCGTTGTGGAACAGATTGGCGAATATCAAACGCTGCTGTCTGATCTGGACGAGGCGCGCGAAATGCTTTCCGATGCCGACATGCGTGAATTGGCCGAGGATGAATTACCCCGCCTTAAGTTGCGGATCCCAGAGGTTGAGCACGCTTTACAATTGGCGTTGTTGCCCAAGGATGCCGCCGATGCGCGACCTGCGATGCTGGAAATTCGTCCCGGTACCGGCGGGGACGAGGCCGCGTTGTTCGCGGGTGATTTGTTGCGCATGTATCAACGTTACGCCGAAACCAAGGGTTGGACATTCGACATCATCGAGGAACAGCACACAGAATTGGGCGGTATCAAAGAGGTTGTGGCCCATATCAAAGGGGACGGCGTGTTTGCCCGCATGAAATACGAATCCGGCGTGCACCGTGTTCAGCGTGTCCCCGAAACCGAAAGCGGCGGGCGTGTCCACACATCGGCCGCCACCGTTGCCGTATTGCCCGAAGCGGAAGATGTAGACATTCACATCGACGCGAATGATATACGCATCGATACAATGCGGTCATCCGGGGCAGGTGGCCAGCACGTCAACACCACCGACTCGGCCGTGCGGATTACCCATATTCCATCGGGTTTGGTGGTGACCAGTTCCGAAAAGTCTCAGCACAGAAACCGCGAAATTGCCATGCAGGTATTGAAAACGCGGTTGTATGATATGGAACGCCAGCGGGTGCATGACGAACGATCGGCTGATCGTAAATCTCAGGTTGGATCAGGGGATCGCTCAGAACGGATCAGAACCTATAACTTCCCCCAAGGGCGCATGTCGGATCACCGCATTAACCTGACCTTGTATAAACTGGATCAGATCATGCAGGGCGATTTGGATGATATCGTGGATGCGCTGATATCGGATGCTCAGGCCAGTTTGCTGGCCGAAATGAACCAATGATTGCACAAACTGCGCTGCGCCAGGCCACGGCGCAGTTGACCGACCTAGGTTTTGAAACGGCTGCGCGGGATGCGCGATTGTTATTGGCCGCGTCTATGGGCATTTCCCCATCGCGCTTGACCTTGGAATTATCCCAAATCCTTAGCCCTACAGTATTGGCGCAATATGACGAAATGATTGCGCAGCGCTGCACATATAAACCGGTCTCGCGCATCTTGGGGCATCGTGAATTTTGGGGACGTCGATTTTCGATCACACCTGATGTATTGGACCCGCGTGGCGATACCGAGACATTGATTGGCACCGTTTTACCACAACCAGCAACACATGTTTTGGATTTGGGAACCGGCAGTGGTATCCTAGCGGTCACTTTGGCGGCGGAATGGCCTGAAACGTCTGTGGTGGCATCTGACATATCCCTCAAGGCATTGCAGGTCGCAAAAAACAACGCGGAAACATTGGGCGTTGCGGGGCGGGTACAATTTGTGCAATCGGATTGGTTTGACGGCATTACAGGAACCTATGATTTAATTGTATCTAATCCCCCCTATATCACGGATGCGGAAATGGCAGAGCTTCGGCCAGAGGTGGTCAATTTTGATCCAACAATCGCGCTGACGCCAGGCGGGGATGGTTTGGATCCGTATCGCATTATCGCGGAAATGAGCCCACAGTTTTTGAATGCAGGTGGTACGGTCGCAGTCGAAATCGGCTGGTGCCAAGGGCCAAGCGTTGTTGAATTGTTCAAAAAGGCAGGGTTTTCACATGTTGAAATTTACCACGATCTAGACAACAAAGACCGCGTTGTTTTGGCCAAATGGTGACTATATGGTGACTGTGGTGCAATTTTGCGCAGAAAAATCATATCTTTTGTCAAGAAAGGGTCAGTTTTTGCTTGTAGCCAGATAGTTTTACAGGTTATCTGTGTTCAAGCATTAGTTAGGTTGTGCAGAGCACCCCAATGCTGAAAATTACCAAACAGCAGTGGAATTTGATTGCTAATCTTGTTCCTAACCCTGTTTAGACTATCACAATAGCAAGGCTGGAAAGCTTACATGAGATCATCAAAATCGCGGTCGCGATCCAGACCGAACCGCAATAATAATCGGTCCCTTGGCAATGTCATCAATCGTGTGTTTGACAGCTCTGGACCCGAAGGCAAAGTGCGCGGCACACCACAGCAGATTATTGAAAAATATAATCAATTGGCGCGTGATGCTCAGCTGTCCAACGACCGTGTTGCCGCAGAAAACTTTCAGCAGCATGCAGAACATTATCTAAGATTGCTGGGCGAAGCGCAGCGTGAAATGGATCAGCGGCGTGACCAGCAAGAACGCGAAAATCGTGAACGTCAGGCCCAGCGTGACAAAGAACGCCAAGATCGCGAAGTTGTGTCTGTCGATGACAGCAGTAACCTGATCGCAGACGGGTTTGCAGATACCGACGATCAGCCTATTGTCGATTCTATGCCAATTCTGGATGACATTCAGCCAGCCCAAGACCACGACGCACAGCCAGTTGATCCAACCGAGTGTGCTGATCCTGCGGATAAGCCGAAAAAACCGCGTAAGCCACGCGCTCCGCGTCGGAAAAAACTGGAAGCGGGCGATAGCGATGGACCATCGCAGGCAGCTGAATAATCTAGAAATCACCTATTAAGGCGCCTTTGGGCGCCTTATGTTTAGGGTTTTGCAATTTCACGGGCCAGTGCGCAAAATCCCTCTAGCGGGATTTGTTCTGCACGCTCTGTGGGCTTAATTCCGGCAGCCATCAAACGATCCTCTATGTCTGGGGCTGCACCTTTCAGCGCGGCGCGCAACATTTTGCGACGCTGGTTAAAGGCCATCGCCACAACCCGTTCCAAAGTTTTTGCGTCCGCTTTGAATTTGGGTTTTTCCAAGGCTTTCAAATGAACCACAGCGCTGGACACCTTAGGCGGTGGCGTAAATGCGGATGGGGGCAAGTGCAGTGCGATTTTTGCCTCGCAGCGCCATGATGCCAATATCGCCAATCTGCCATAGGCTTTGGAACCTGGTTGCGCCACGATACGTTCTGCCACCTCTTTTTGGAACATTAACGTCAATGTGTCCCAAAACGGTGGCCACTCTTTGGGTGTCAACCAACGCACCAGTAATTCTGTACCGACGTTATAGGGCAGATTGGCAGCAATCCGAATGGGTGGCGTCAGATGCGCCAGTGGGTCCACTTCTAATGCATCGCCTTCGATGATCTGTAAGCGGTCGGGATAGGCTTGGGCAATTTCATTCAGCGCAGCGATGCAGCGGCTGTCTTTTTCAATGGCCAGAACGCGCCGCGCGCCTTGGGCCAATAAACCGCGGGTCAATCCACCGGGGCCGGGACCAATTTCCAGCACATCGCAGGTTTCCAATTCCCCAGCCTGTCGTGCAATTTTGGACGTCAGGTTCAGGTCTAGCAAAAAATTCTGTCCCAATGATTTCCGCGCACTTAGCCCGTGGGTGGCGATGACGTCGCGCAGGGGGGGCAGGGTGTCAATTCCGCTCATACTGTTTGGGATCCTAGCTGTGCTGCAAGCTGTAATGCTGCAATGGTCGATGCAGGGTTTGCAATGTTTTGACCTGCAATGTCAAATGCTGTTCCATGATCAGGGGATGTGCGCACGAATGACAATCCCAGCGTGACATTCACACCCGTGTCGAAATCAAGTGTCTTTATGGGGATCAGGGCTTGGTCATGGTACATACAGATTGCCACATCATAGGACGCGCGCGCGCGGGCATGAAACATGGTATCGGCAGGCAGTGGGCCAGTAATCTGCATCCCTTGGGCGCGTAATTTGTCCAAAACGGGCGATACTATGGTCTGTTCTTGGTGCCCCATTCGGCCATCCTCGCCTGCGTGGGGGTTTAGACCCGCCACAGCGACACGCGGGCGGGCAATGCCAAATTGCCGTTGCAGGGCGGCATGCGTGATGGTGATACAGCGTTGCAAACGATCTGGGGTTAAATCAGTGGCCACTTGGTCAAGGGGGATGTGGATGGTCGCGGGCACAACGCGCAGGTTTTGACTGACCAGCATCATGACAACATCGGACCCACCATCGAGATGGGCCAAATATTCGGTATGGCCGGGATGGGCGAAATCTGCGCCACGTTGCAAAACAGATTTGGCAATTGGCGCTGTGCAGATGGCTTGGGCCTGACCGGATTTGACCAATTCAACGCCGGTGCGAATGGCATCCACCACACCGGTTGCGTTGGCAAAATCGGGTTGCCCCAGCACGACATCGTTGGGAAATGAAATTGGAAAGACGGGCAAGGCCGTTTTGGCAATGTCATTGGCCTGTATCAGGTCATCGGAAACGATGCGAAATGGTGTTGTGGGCGGCAAATGGCGTGGATCGCCCAACCAGACAAAGGGCACATCGGCGCGTAACTGATCCCATGCTTTCGCGGCAACCTCAGGTCCGATGCCGGCGGGATCACCGCAGGACATGACAATTAGGGCTGTCATGGATATGTGATCCGTGCCTCTTGGCGCAGCTGTTCCAAATACCCCTCGGCCAGACTTTCTAGACGTTTGTTGCGCAGGCCGGTTCGAATGGCCTCAAGGTCTGTGGCCTCTGTGTCTAGGCTGTCTGTGCGGGCACACAGCATGATTAAGCTTGTGCGATCCAGTTTCAGTATTTCGTTGTCATCCAGTCGCGCCATCTGATTTTTCAGGCCCTGCGGAAGTTTGGACGGGATCTGCGATTGGCGATCTAGAGTATGGTCGGGATTGCCCTTGGCCCATGCATAAAGATCATCGCAATGGACCGTATCGGCGATGATGCGATCCAGTTGCGCGGCCTGATCAAACGGTACCGAATAGCGGGCATAATCCAACGCACCTGCACCCGGCGCGCTATAGGCGGTTTCACGAATGCCGCGCATCTGGAACAGCGCGATAGCATTTGGAATGACCAGTGGTTCGGTGACCTCGCCTGGGGCCAATCCAAAAACCAAGGGTTGCAGGACTGGGGGCAAGCTGTCCAGTTTTTGCCATGTCACCAAGCCCCCCAGATCCCGCGTGGGCGCGTCGGAATATTCGCGTGCTGCTTGGGAAAATGCGTCGATTGAGCGGATCCTTGATAATTCTGCCGCTTTGGCTGCTACGTCATCTTGGTTAAATTGGGTCACGCCCATAATAATTTCTGTCAACAATACTTCGACGGCGGTGCCAGATTTGTCAGATTTGACCGACCGTTCCAATTGAGCATCCGTGACACGCGATTGCCGGCCGAATTTTCCACGCACAAATTCGATCCACAATAAATTCGTTTCAACAAATTGTTCCATGGTATAGCGGTCGATCCCCGCCTTGGATAATTCACTGACAAAGGTTTGAAGATCCAAGTTGCCGCGCGCGGCAAAGGCAGTTAGTCCCTCACTCAGTGCTTCTGGTGCCAAGATTACGCCGGCCTCTTTGGCGGCGCGGCGTTTTAATTTTTCGTCAATCAGCTGTTCACGCGCCACCTGCGAAGGAACGCCTGGGAAATTCAGCGCCGTCAAAAAACGAATGCGCTGATCCAGTTCATAGCGCGTCACAACGGTTTCGTCGATTTTGATAGCGGCAGAAAATGGGGACTGCGCGGTGGCCATGGGCGCAACAGGAGCGATGGCCATACTCAGGGCAAACAAAACTGTTTTTAATGTCGATCGTATCATGTTTTATCCCCCACAACTGGGTTGTGATTGTGTTGTACTGCGTCCTGTGCCGAACCCCTTTAGCCTAAGCCCAAGGGCAAAGGTTGTTTGGGGGGGCGATGTGCCTGATTCCGTAAACCTGCGGGAAACGGAAAAATCGATATTTGCGCATTGTGCATCATATGCCAGCCCAAGACCAGCGGTTGCAAACCTTTTCGCATCTAAGTCAAATCGAAAATCGTTTGAAATGGTCCATTGTGCATTCATTTTGTAACTGCTGGCAATTGTCCATTCTTGCACGGATTGCAGGCGATTTTCTTGGACATCGGATTCCAAGTTTGAATATCCGCCATCCAGTGTAAACCGTTTTCCATGAAATTGGCCGCGAAGTTCCGATTTTATGGCCTTTAATTCGGAATTGCGCAGGCTGCGGGCGGTCACGCTGTATCGGGTCCCATCAGCGATGTGACCGGCAATTAAAATGTCAGATCGCGTTCCCTGTAGGCCAGAGCTGTCTGAAAAATCGTCCAAGCTTTTGTCACGAACGACTTGTCCCAAGGTTCCGCCAAATTTAACCCCATTTGCGTTTTCTAAATTCATATTTAATCCCCATGCGGCACGCAGGCCGCGTTCATAACGGTCAGGTGCGGGGAAACGCGATAGCGACAGCAAATTCCCTGGGTCAAATTCGGTGCTGGTACTTTCTTCGTTTGGGAAATTATTTTTGTCGCGGATGCCATAGCCAATTTGAAACACCGGTTCTATCACTGTGGTCATGGTTCCAAATTGTCCAACCCAAGGCCAGCGCACCTGTCCCATAACATCCGTTGTCAGGGATAAAATTCGATCTTGATAAGTGTCATCTTGGGCCGTGAAAAACAGATCGGCGCGTCCTTGAACATCCAGTCCCAAACGCAAACCCTTTGGCGCTGTTTTGCGCGCGGACCAGACTAAGGCGGAATTAACGCGGCCCGTGTCACGCCCAATCTGCGTCAGGTCAGAGCTGCGGTGGCTGTACATTGCCTCGGCGCTTAGTGTCAGTGGATGACCCAAGATCAGCCGTGGAAGGACATGTTCGATCCGACTATATGTCAACATAGATGGATCTGTTCTGTCTTCGTCATAGAGGGCTTTGTAATGGTACAAATTGACTTCGCGGTGGGTGGCAGCATCGGTCTTGGCAATGCTAATACTGCTGCGCACTTGGTCACGTGTGTCGTCGTAATAATCACCCAAATACCGATTGTCTGAAACCGCCTCGATTGAAAAGTTCAGCTTAAATTCGCGAGGCAGCTTAAAATTACCCCAGATTTTGCCATGTGCGCGGGTGCCGTTCGATTCAATTGAATCTTGTGACAGTCTGATTGCCGCTGTCAAAGACCCAGAATGGAATGCCTGTCTGTAATCAATTTCTAAGGTATTTGTCACGCTAGAGATATATGGTGTCAGTGTAACGTCTTTGTCCTGACCGATCGGGATGAAATAAGGCAGCTTTAGCCCCGATCCCAAAAGGCTGGTTGATTTTATCGTAGGCTCTAAAAACCCCTGCGCGCGATCCAGCGATGGATCAGGGACCCGCAGCCAAGGGACGTAAAATACGGGAACCCCCCACAATCTAAGTTGAGCGTTGGTCATGTAAATTTGTTTTTGCTGCGTGTCGTGTCTTACCGTTGCAGCCCGAATTTGCCACAATGGCGGACGGCCATCACAGGTTTTACACGATGTTAAAGCGACCTGATTTAGATCCGAAAAACGGCCCTCTTGGCGCGCAATGGATTGGGCGCGCAGGTCCAGCTGATTGTTTAACGACAAACGTGCGCTTGTCAAAATACCGTTTTGCAGGTCGCGCGACAGCATCCCGCGATCTGCAGACAAGCGGTTTCCTAAGGTGTCAACCAATACCAGCGGCCCAGTAATTTCTATGTCGTCCGCTGTGCGGTCATAAATAATTTTAGAGGCTTGCAACGTCGCAGCATTATAAAACACCTCAATATTACCTTGGGCCACCAAATTGCCCCGCCCGTCGATACTGATCGTATCGGCGACGACAGTTGCAGGGGCAGGTGCGGCCAAAACGGGCCAGCCCATACATAGGGTCAACATCACAGCCAAGATGTTAAAGAAACGCGACATTACCCATCCTCAGTATGAAGTATAATCCCCAACGACAAGAGTAAACCGACCAAGGGCGGTGTCCATGCTGCGATAGTTGCGGGTAATTGCCCAGAATTTCCAAAAATCTGCGCAAAATTGCGCAAGTAATACAATCCGAATCCTAGCAGAACGGCCATTAAAATGGACACGCCAGTGCCGCCAAACCGTGTGTGACGCATGCTGAAACTGGCCCCGACCAAAACCATGACGAACAGATACAGCGGACGGGCCAATTCCATTTGAAACCAAACGATATAGCGTTGCGCAGAAAAACCGGAATGTTGTAGGGTTTCGATAAACGCCGGCAGGTTCCAGATTGAGATACTGGCAGGCGCGCCGAACCTGTCGCGGATTTGATCCTGAGTAAGCGGCGAGGGTAATTTGAAACTGTCGTACCGCTGCCGTGCATTTTGCGGGTTTTGTCCTGCAATTATGGGCCACACTTGCACCTGTTCTAGGGACCAATACCCATTTTCCAAACTGGCCGATGCTGCATGAATGCGGCGAACTGGGCCTAGGGTCGTGTCCAATTCAACCATTTTGACATCAAACAAACGTGTCCCGTCATAATTGGCGGTTGATGCACGGATCACTGTTTGTGTGGTTTTATCGCCTTGGCGCAGCCAAAGCCCCTCCGCCCCGATGGACAGCACTGATCCACCGCCGTTGGTGTATTCTTGGCGCTTAAGATCATATGTTTTCTGCGATGCCGCCACGATGGGGTTAAAGAAAAAGACGGTGGCAAAACCCAAGACCAACCCCACCAAGCCAGGGGCCATCAAAAATTGCAGGGCCGACCGCCCCACGCTGCGCGCGACGACCAATTCGCTGGACCGTGCCAAGGCAATAAACATCCAAACCGAACTTAGGATCATGACCAGCGGCATGATTTCATATGCTGTGTCAGGTACATTCAGTGCGGCCAATATCATCACATTTGTTAAATCAGTGTCGTCACCATAGCGACGCAGATGTTCCAAGAAATCGATCATCGAAATAAAGATCAAAAACAGCGCCAAGACGGACGAAAAGTAAAACAGGAATTTTCGCGCGAAATAATAATGCAGAGTCATGATACACCCTGCATTTTTTTTGGGCGATGCTTTAGGATGCCACTGTCGTTAACTGCAATCAAAACCCAACTTGACAGCATTCCAAATAACGCGGGCGCATAGACCAGATACCACAACTGTGCATGTTGGCGTGCGGGGTCCGTGATCGCGCTTTCAATGGCTTTGATTATGACCAGCAAAAAAATGGCAAAGACGATATAACGGCCTGATCCAAATCGGCTGAACCCTGCAATATATATGGTTGCAAACCCCAATATTGTGGTTGCAAGCACCAGCATCGGGGCCGCAAGGCGGCTGTGAAATTCTTCTTGAACGCGGGCGACGGTTTCACTGGTGTTTTGCGCGATGCGTTCGAATGATGGTCCAAATTGCCAGACCGTCAAATGTTTCGACCGTTGTATCGCCGCTGTATGCGGGGCCAAAATATCACCGATGCCATAGGTGAGGTCCCCAAATTTTGTTAGTGCTATGGTGTTTTGTGCTGTATCGTAGGTTTGCGCCATTCCATTGATCATCACAAACAGGGTGTCGCCTGTGTCTTGGACCAGATAGGCGCGGCTGGCCGTGTAGGTGACATATTGTGATGCGCTGCGTCTGTCGGAAATATAGACGTCCACCAATTCGCCGGCATCTGATATATCGCGAATGAAAAATGTCACGCCTGGTGTTGGATGCTGAAAGACACCCGATTGCAACAGTTTTGATGAAACGTTTGCTGAAATTTCGGCCTGTCGCAACCGCTGTTGATCCGCTGCCATTGGGATCAAAGCCAACGTAAGAACCGACACAAAAATCGCCGAAATGGTGCCAAAAATAATAAATGGTCGTGCCATGCGCCATGGGCTAAAGCCGGTTGCCTGCATCACGACCAATTCGCTTTCGCTGCTGAGGCGGCTGGTAATATAGACGCTGGTGGCAAAGGCAGATAATGGAATGATTTCTGCCATTGCTCCGGGCAGTGTCAGCGCGGAAAATTCGAAAAAAATCCCTACCGAATGCCCGTCTGCGATCAACCGATCAAACATCTTGATCGCCCGATTGATCCAAATGACCGCTAAAAAAACGAACGTAAAAAAACCAAAGACAACGAAGCTTTGTGACAGGATATAACGGTCAAAGCGGGACATATCGTTTGGTTTGGTTCTCAGGGTTACTTTACCCTTCCTGAATTACAGGTTTTGAAACGATAGTCTAGTCATGTGTGGTAATGTTTGAATTTCGGCGAATTTATGCGGCTTTGATCCTAGACATAAATTGCGCCTGTTTGAAAATGAGATATAACGGTAGTCAAGACAGTCAAATTGCAAACAGGGCAACACCCCCGTTTATATCAGAGGTAGGATCAGATGACCACGTCAATCGAATTGCGCGAGATCGAGCTAGAGAATTTGGAAAAGGCCACAGGCCATATTGCAATTTTTATTGGTATGGATGGCACACTGGACAAGGTTGCGCGCCGTATGAATCGATTGACCAAAGGGGCCGTCGATCGCGTCGCACACAGTGATGCGTTTGAAAAACTGGCACAGGGTGATGCGATTGCGCTGGCATATCCTGCGGGCTTGGCGGCGCAAAGTTTGGAAATCGTAAAATTGGATCGCCGTGCCGACGCATTAACCGCGCGCAAGGCGGGTGTCGGTTTGGCCAAACGTCGTAATGGCCAGAATTTGTTGGTGCTGGCGGGTCTGCTGAAACAGGCCGCGGAATTGACAAACGGTATTGCGCTGCGTGATTATCGCTTTGATACCTATCGCACCCAATCTGAACCCCACGATGGCCAAATCACGGTTATGGTCAATCGTGCTGACGATTGCCGCGACCGTATCAATGATGTTTTGGCGGTGCGTGATGGTGTGCATTTCACCCGTGATCTGGTTTCTGAACCGGCAAACGTTCTGACAACGACGGAATTTGCCAATCGCTTGGTCGCCTTGGGCGAATTGGGTGTACAGGTTGAGGTACTAGAGGAAGACGAGCTGGCCAAACTGGGCATGAATGCGCTGTTGGCGGTTGGTCAGGGTTCGGCCAGCCCCTCGAAAGTGGTTGTGATGCAATGGAATGGTGGCAAGTCGGGCGATGCGCCACTGGCCTTGGTGGGCAAGGGCGTGGTTTTTGACACAGGGGGTATTTCGCTAAAACCGGCCTTGGGCATGGAAGATATGACAATGGACATGGGCGGCGCGGGTGTTGTTGCCGGTGCGATGATGGCACTGGCAAAACGCAAAGCGGCGGCCAATGTTGTGGGATTGATCGGTTTGGTGGAAAACATGCCCTCGGGCACGGCCACGCGGCCCGGCGATGTTGTGACATCCATGAAGGGTGACACCATCGAAATTACAAACACCGATGCGGAAGGCCGTTTGGTGCTGTGTGATGTGATGTGGTATGCACAAGACCGCTTTGCGCCAAAGGGGATGATTGACCTTGCAACGCTGACTGGGGCAATCATTATCGGCCTTGGCTATGAAAATGCAGGTGTGTTTTCCAATGATGATACCCTGTGTCATGCGTTTTTGGATGCCGCGCGCACCGAAAACGAAGGCGCATGGCGATTGCCACTGGGCCAGGCCTACGACAAACTGTTAAAATCACGTATCGCGGATATGAACAATGTGGGTGGTCGTCCGGCGGGATCGATCACTGCGGCGCAATTTTTGCAACGCTTTGTAAAAGACGGCACGCCTTGGATCCATTTGGACATCGCAGGCGTTGCATCCGTGAAAGCCGAGACAGCCCATGCACCCTCTGGGGCGACTGGCTGGGGCGTTATGGCGCTAAACCGTTTAGTGCGCGACAATTTTGAATGAACTTAATGGGCAGCGTTTATTTTTATCACGTCACACGTAAACCTTTACCCCAAACCCTATCCATGTTGTTGGAGAAAGCTTTGGGAGCAGGGTGGCGTATTCAAGTGCGCGCCCCTAAATTGGACCACTTGACATCGTTGGATGACGCGCTGTGGGTCTGGCCAGAAGATGGTTTTTTGCCCCACGAACTCGTCGGATCGGATCATGCTCAACACAGTCCCATTGTATTGGCCCCCGAAACGGAACCGTTGTCGCATGGGGCCAGTGGTGATTTTTCATGCCTGATGGCATTGGACGGTGCAGAGGTTACGCCCCAAGATGTCGAAACTGCGCAAAGAGTGTGTATTTTGTTTGATGGACATAATCCGGATGCTGTCCAAGCTGCGCGGGTTCAGTGGAAATCGCTAACAGATGCGAATTGCGCGGCCCAATATTGGTCCGAAGAAAGTGGCACGTGGCAAAAAAAGGCTGAAAAGACACCTAGCGACGGATAATCATCGCCTCGGGCGTCAGTTCGATCGATCCAAACCGTCTAAGGTATGACATCCCCAAAAGGGATTGGAACAATTCGCCACCATTAATCATTGCGCGGACATTGCGATCTTGGTGGGGACCAAATTGCACATTTGCCAACCGCACAGGGGCTGTGCGCACCGCGCCATTTGCTGTAAGGGCGGTATTCATGAAATTCAGCCAATCCAGATTAAATCCTATCCGCTGTGCGTCCTCTTGGGTTAAAACAATCTCGCTTGCGCCTGTATCGATTACAAAATCAACTGGGGTATCATTTATGATCAACGTCGCTTGGAAATGGCCATCTGACTGAAGTGGCAGGATAATATGACCTTGCTCGGTTGTTTTGAATTGACCTTGATGTTGTGGCTGCGTGACAGACATCCATGCGCCATAGCCCAGCGTGACAACCGCAAATATCCCCAACCATACCAACAGTGGTCGTAAAAATTGCCGCAAACTGCCGCGCGTTGACAACACAGCCAAAACTGTGATGCCTAACAGGACACTGAGGTATATCAATCGGTCGGTTTCAGAACTGAACATAAGCTATAGTTAGGAAAGCAAACCAAATTGAACAATACCTTCCATAACAAATTGTACGGCCAAGGCGGCCAACAACATACCAAATAGCCGTGTTGTGACATTTACACCAGTCTTGCCCAAGGCGCGTTGCAACAGCGGTGCGATTGAAAACAGGACATAGACGATCAACAATACCGCAGCTGCGACCCCTATGGTCAAAACGATCCCCAAAATGCCGGGAATTTGCGCCGAAATCAAAATAACCGAGGCAATGGACCCCGGTCCGGCAATCAAGGGGATAGCCATTGGGACAACAGAGGGGTCCTCAGTGGTTTCTTCGTCGCTGCTGTCCTGACGGCGTTTGGTGCGGCGTTCGAATAACATATCCAGCGCAGTTATAAATAGCAAAATGCCACCCGCCATACGAAAGGCCGGCATTGAAATACCAGCAAATTGCAGGATTGCATCCCCAAATACCGTAAACGCGACCAAAATACCGAATGCGACCAATACCGCACGGCGGGCAATTTTTCGCTGTTCCGCCGCTGGCATTCCATGCGTCAAAGCCGCAGCAATCGGTGTTAGACCGATCGGGTCAACGATCACAAACAAAGTTACAAAACTGGTCGCAATTAAAGCAAAATCCATCGGTATAATCCGTCGTTAGGTCTTGGGGCCGTTTTGGGCTGTCTCAAGCTTGTCTTGTGCCTCAATCCAAAGTGTCTCGGCCCGTTCAATGGCTTGTGTTACTTCTGCAAACTTGCGATTCCATACTGTTAGATCGGCGACTTTATCGTCTTCGTACAGACTGGGATCGGCCAGTTTCGCAGATAGCTTTTCGTGCATATCGTGTAATTTTTCCATGCGATCTTCGCATTTTCTGACCTCGGCACGCAAGACAAGGATTTCGTCACGGCTTGCCCGTTTGGGTTTGGGTGGTTTTTGTTTCCCTTCGCCGGATTTTTGCGAATTTGTACCCGTGTTCAACAGCAATGCGCGATAGCTTTCCAGATCGTCGTTAAACGGGGTAACATGACCATCTTTGACCAGCCATAGCCTGTCGGCCACCAAAGATAACAGGTGCATATCGTGGCTGACCAGAATGACTGCGCCGCTGTATTGGGTCAGTGCTTCGACCAGTGCTTCGCGGCTTTCAATGTCTAGATGGTTTGTGGGTTCGTCCAAAATCAACAGATGCGGCGCATCCAGTGTGGCCAACATCAGCGATAATCGCGCCTTTTGTCCGCCGGACAACCGACCAACCTTAGTATCTGCCTGTTCTGCCCCGATGCCAAAGCCACCAAGCATAGCACGCAGTTTTGCTGGGGTCGGATCGGGACGCAGTCGGCGTAAATGTTCCAGAGGTGTTTCATCTAGGTGCAGTTCGTCGACCTGATGTTGCGCAAAATATCCGATGCGTAATTTTGTACTGCGCACGACCGTTCCAGCGCAGGCCGTCAGCCGATCTGCAATCAGTTTTGACAGCGTTGATTTACCCTGACCGTTTTGACCCAGTAATGCAATGCGATCATCTTGGTCGATGCGCAGGTCTAGGTTTTTCAAAATTGGGGGCCCATCATACCCGACGGATGCCTGGTCCAGTCGCAAAATCGGCGGTTGCAGTTCTTCGGGCTCAGGGAATGTAAATCGACGCAAAGCGGCCTCTTGCGGTGTTGAAATAGGCTGCATTTTTGAAATCATCTTAATGCGGGCCTGGGCCTGTTTCGCTTTGTCCGCTTTATATCTAAAGCGATCCACATAGGATTGTAGATGCGCGCGGCGCGCCTCTTGTTTTTTTGCCTCTGACTCGGCGGCGGCTAATCGTGCGGCGCGTGTGTTGGCAAATGTGTCATAATTGCCTTGGTAAAATGTCAGTTTGCGATCCTCAAGGTGTAATATGCTGCCGACTGCCCGATTTAACAATCCACGGTCGTGACTGACTATGATCACCGTATGCGGATAGCGCGCTAGATATGTCTCAAGCCAGATGGCCCCCTCAAGGTCCAGATAGTTGGTCGGTTCGTCCAATAACAAAAGGTCTGGCTGGGAAAACAACACACCCGCCAAAGCCACGCGCATCCGCCAGCCGCCTGAAAACGCAGAACAAGGCATCGCTTGTTTTTCTTCGTCAAAGCCCAAACCCTTTAAGATACTGGCCGCGCGCGCAGGTGCGGACCATGCATCAATATCGGCCAAACGTGTCTGCACTTCGGCAATTCGGTTTGGATCTGTCGTTGTCTCGGATTCGTCTAACAAGGCGGCACGTTCAATATCTTGGGCCAAAACGGTTTCAATCAAGGACACTTCGTTCGATGGAACCTCTTGTGCAATGCCGCCAATGCGTGCGCCCTTGGGAATTGAAATGCTGCCCGTATCAAGTGGTAATTCACCACGGATGACGCGAAATAGTGTTGTTTTTCCCGTCCCATTGCGTCCGACAAGACCCACCTTGTGACCTGCTGGGATGGCAGCACTTGCATCCTCGACCAAGGGGCGGCCCGCGATGGAATAACCTATATTTTCGAATTTAATCATTTTATGCCTACTTTGCTTGCTCTCTTCACTAGAGGTTCAGTGATCAAAGGAAAAGGGCCAAAGGACATTGGCGCATAAATTCATCACAGCCATTCGGATAAAACCATTTGATTGGCACTTTTCAAACAGAAATGACCGTGATAATGGCTGCGCTTGATATTCATCTTGGATCATCCCAAAATCAAAGGACCAATGTTATGGCAACAGAACGTACACTGAGCATCATCAAACCAGACGCAACAACACGCAACTTGACTGGCAAAATCAACGCCAAATTCGAAGATGCGGGCCTGCGAATTGTTGCGCAAAAGCGTATCCACCTGACACCTGCACAAGCGGGCAAGTTTTACGAAGTGCATGCTGAACGCCCATTCTACGGCGAATTGTGCGAATTCATGGCGTCTGCGCCAGTTGTCGTTCAAGTTCTGGAAGGTGAAGGCGCAATCGCGAAAAACCGCGAAGTTATGGGCGCAACGAACCCAGCTGACGCGGCACCAGGAACCATTCGTGCAGAGTTTGCACAATCTGTCGGCGAAAATTCTGTTCACGGGTCAGACGCGCCAGAGACAGCAGCCGTAGAAATCGCGTATTTCTTCTCAGGTCTAGAGTTGGTTGGCTAAGCTTAAAGCTTACTTAAATTGAAAAAGCGGGGATAATTTCCCCGCTTTTTTATTGCGTATTTTTCAAAATTTCACGGTATCGACCCATTGCCAGCGGAGCGTCATTGAGTATTTTTCAAAAGTGAAAGCTGTATATGTTTCGACTAAGGTCCGATGAGTGCAAATTTTAGAAATCTCATGCGATCTATCATTGGATTTTCAGACGGTCTTATGTCGCCGAGCACCGAGGGGTTTGATTGCGCCTGTTTGAGCGTGGTTTTTGCGGTGTAGCCGGACAAACAGGCCAAGCGCGCCGCGCGATCAAGGCGTTTGGGGATGCGCGTATGTCCCCATGTCGCAAAGTCGCGGATCGCTGTGGGGCGGCCATCAATCATTGGAATTTTACCCGCGCGTTCAAGGGCTGGTAGGGCGTTTAGGAAATTGGCCGCGCCGATTGCGGTGCCCATGTAATATGCTTGCGTTGTACAATTTGAATGCAAAAGCGCTGCGGCCGTTTCGTATAAAATCCCTGAGCTTTGGCGTATGTACAGATGGTGGGCGTGTAGCGTGTCAAAGGGATCGCGGTAGATATCCCATCGACGTGCCGAGACCAAGTTTTGTAAATTGCGTGCTTGGGCTGGATTAAGGAGCGTGCAAAGAATGGACAGCGCTGGGTGGGTCGTTACGGTTTTTCCTGATGCGATATCATCGAGGGCGTCAAACCACCACTGTAGGCGCATTTCGCAGATTATTGGTTCTTGGCTGGCCCAAGGGGCCTGAGCGATTTCGCAGTTCATCGCAAAGAGCGCAAAGAGTGGAGAACGTAGATCGCGCGGGCAGGCCATAACAGCGCGCAGCCGGTTGGGGTCATTGCGTGCAAGAAGTTCGGCGCAGGCGTTTACATCGTCTGTCGAATGTGGATCCATGACCTAAGCCTGTTTCGCCGTATCGCGCATGATTTTCCATGTGATTGCGTCTAATAGGGCTTCAAAGCTGGCATCGACGATATTGGGGGATACCCCAACCGTTGCCCAACGCTGCCCAGTGCTGTCTTGGCTGTCGATAACGACACGCGTGACGGCCTCTGTGCCGCCTTGGGTAATACGCACCTTGAAATCAACCAGATGCATGTCATCGATGATATCTTGGTAGGGGCCCAGATCTTTGGCCAAGGCTTTGGCCAAAGCATTGACCGGACCGCGGTCTGAGCCGGTTTCATCCATGCTTTCGCTGACGGAAAGTTTTTTATCACCATCGATTTTTACAACCACGACAGCCTCGGACAGGCTGACCATATTGTCATATTTGTTTTTGCGCCGTTCAACCGTGACGCGGTAACGTTTGACTTCGAAAAAATTGGGCAAGATGCCAAGTTCGCGGCGCGCCAGCAATTCAAAGCTGGCTTGGGCCGTGTCATAGGAATATCCCTCGGCCTCGCGAGCTTTGATCGTGTCAAGGATACGCCCCAATGCGGGATCACCTTTTTCGACGGAAATGCCCGCGTCGGACAATCTGCGAATTAGGTTTGATTGGCCGGCTTGGTTTGACATCGGAATAATACGCGCGTTTCCAACAGTGGCGGGATCCGTGTGTTCATAGGTCGAGGGATCTTTAAGGATTGCACTGGCGTGCAGACCTGCCTTGTGCGCAAAAGCAGAGCTGCCCACATAAGGCGCCTGGCGTGCAGGAACGCGGTTTAAGATATCATCCAACAGGCGTGATGTGCGGGTCAGGTTTTGCAGTGCTGCGTGGGAAATTTTAGTCTCAAGCCGATCGCAATAGGGTTGTTTTAACAACAACGTTGGAATGATCGATGTCAGATTTGCGTTGCCACAGCGTTCGCCCAGCCCGTTCAATGTGCCTTGAATTTGGCGCACGCCTGCGTCAATCGCGGCCAAGGTATTTGCGACGGCATTTTCGGTATCATTATGGGTGTGAATCCCCAAATGATCGCCTGGAATGCCAGATTGTATAACCGATGAAACGATTTCGAATACCTCGGCGGGCAGGGTACCGCCATTGGTATCGCATAGAACAATCCAACGTGCGCCAGCTGAAAGAGCGGCCTGCAAGGTTTTTAACGCATAGTCTGGATTTGCTTTGAACCCATCAAAGAAATGTTCTGCATCAAATAACGCTTGGCGGCCTTGGGCGACAATATGGGCCACGGACGCGCTGATATTTTCCAGATTTTCGTCCAGCGTAATTCCCAGCGCAGCTGTGACATGGAAATCATGTGATTTACCGACTAAGCACACAGCCGGTGTTCCCGCGTTCATAACCGCGGCCAAGACATCATCGTTATCGGCCGAGCGGCCTGTTCGTTTGGTCATTCCAAAGGCTGTAAACGTGGCCTGCGTGTCGGGGCGTGCATCAAAAAATGCGCTGTCGGTTGGGTTGGCGCCGGGCCAGCCCCCTTCGATGTAATCGACCCCCAATGCATCTAGCGCAGTTGCGATGGCTTGTTTTTCCTCGATAGAAAATTGAACACCTTGGGTCTGTTGCCCATCGCGCAAGGTCGTATCATAAATATACAGTCTGTCTTTCATTGTGTTCAACTTTGTTTTGTGGCGTTTGGTTTCGTCATTACTGGCATTAAAGAGTATCGGCATCGGGCAATATGGTAATGTCAAACCCAACACTAGGGACAAGTTCGACACCGGTTTTTGACATTCTGACCTCAAGCCCTGCAGATTGAAAGAGGGATTTCAGTTGATCCACACGGTCAAAATTTTTCGATGCAATCGCAGTTTGTCGGGCGTCAAATAATGCAGTTTCATATGCGCCTAGATCAATAGTTGGGGCGATCCAATCCCCCATTTCATCACTCAGCAACCCAATCAGGTTTGCAGCCGCTTTCAACATTGGGCCATCACCTGCGTTCGCGTATTGATGCAGCAGTGCGATCACACCCGATGTGTTCAGATCATCCGCCAGTGTTTTGACGACCTCATCTGAGATGGCGGATGGGGTAATGCCATCGGTGATCGCACGCCATTTACGCAATGTCTTTTCTGCGTCGCGTGCCTTGGCATCATTCCAGTCCATGGGTTTGCCGTAATGCGTCGATAGAAAAACAAATCGGATCACTTCGCCCGCATAGCCCTGATCCAACAAATCGCGCACGGTAAAGAAATTGCCCAAGGATTTGGACATTTTTTTACCTTCAACCTGCAGCATTTCATTATGCAGCCAAACATTTGCAAAGCCGGCATTCTCATCGGCACAGCAACTTTGGGCGATTTCGTTTTCGTGGTGGGGGAACATCAAATCATTGCCACCGCCATGAATGTCAAAATGCGCCCCCAACAAATCGCGTGACATGGCCGAACATTCAATGTGCCAGCCGGGGCGACCGCGGCCCCATGGGCTGTCCCAGCCGGGTTCGTGATCTTGGGACGGTTTCCACAACACAAAATCCATCGGATTGCGTTTATAGGGTGCGACCTCAACCCGTGCGCCGGCAATCATATCGTCGATATTGCGACCTGATAGGCGCCCATAGCCATCATAGCTGTCGACGGCGAACAATACGTGGCCTTGGGCGGCATAGGCGTTATTTTTGGCGATCAAATCCGAAATCATATCAATCATTTGATCAATGTACTGTGTGGCGCGTGGCATATGGGTCGGCAATTGGTTGCCCAATGCGCCCATATCGTCCAAAAACCATTGGGTGGTTTCGGTTGTGATTTCGCCGATACTGCGCCCTGTTTCAGCGGCGCGTGTGTTTATTTTGTCGTCTACGTCAGTAAAATTGCGCACATAGGTGACATGTTCCGCACCATAGACGTGTTTCAAAAGACGAAACAACACATCAAACATAATCACATTTCTTGCGTTGCCGATATGGGCACGGTCATAGACGGTCGGGCCACATAGATACATGCGCACATTATTGGCGTCGATCGGCACAAAGGTTTCTTTGCGGCGTGTCATCGAATTATGCAGCATAACAGAGACCATCATTTGACCCTTTCGTGATGATTTGTTGGTGCAATATCAAACCTGTTTCAAAATGGAAACGCTATATTCTGGCAAGCCGATTGGAAATTGACAATTCGCGGGGGCATGTGCCTAATTAAAACATGGAATGCAGCGGGGTGTAGGAACTTGGATCAGCCAATTTCATCGATACGAAACTTAGGCCCCGCGACCGAGGCCGAGTTCCACAAAATTGGCGTGATCAGCGCGCAGCAATTGCGTGATCTAGGGCCTGATACAGCGTATCGCATGCTGTTGGAAAATGGGGTCAGGCCGCATTTTATTGGGTATTATGTTTTGGTTATGGGCCTGCAGAACCGCCCATGGAATGATTGCAAGGGGGCCGAAAAACAGGCGCTTCGCCAGCGGTTTGATCACATCAAAGTTCAAGCAAAACAAAGGGCAAGAGACAGTGGGGTATCACATGAATTGGATCGCGCGCTTGATCAAATTGGTGTGCGCAAACCGTCATTGGCAAAATGATTCATGTGAGGACGGTCTAGGCCTCTTTGCTTTTGAAGGTCAGCCAAAGCAATGCGCCACCGGCCAGCGTTAAAAACGGGATCATAGCAATATTTACCGATGCCCATCCATCCACGGCCGCGCCGCCCGAGCAATTCATCAACCCGCCCGAAGCAAGCGACGCAAATGTCACGCCGCCAAAGACGATAAGATCGTTCATACCCTGAACAATGCCCTTTTCCGCGCTGTCGTGCGCGCCTGCCAGCATTGTGGTCGCGCCGATAAAGCCAAAATTCCAGCCCACACCCAATAGGATCAAGGCGATATAGAAGTTTTCCAAGGCAACCCCTTGCAACGCAACCAATCCCGAGACCCCAAGAATGACCAGCCCTGCTGAGACCACAGTTTTAACGCCAAAGCGTGCAATGAAATGCCCTGTGAAAAATGATGGGATATACATCGCCAAGACGTGTGCAGACACGATATCGGCGGCGGTGTTTTGTTCAAATCCACAGCCCACAACTGCCAATGGTGTCGATGTCATCACAAGGTTCATCAATGCGTAGGACACCATACCACAAATAATTGCCACGCTAATGGCCGGTGTTTTTAAGATCGACAAACGGCTGCGCCCTTTGGGGGCATTTGCGGCCGGTTTTTCCGGTGTTGGAATGTTAATCGCGAAAAACAAAAGCGAACCGATGATATTGATCGCTATCACGGCCAAGTAGGTGCCCATAAATGGTACGACCATGGATTGTGCGGTTACTTTTACCAGCTGGGGGCCAATAATTGCCGATGCCAGTCCACCGGCCATCACATATGAAATGGCTTTGGGACGAAAGGCATCTGATGCCGTGTCCGCGGCCGCAAAGCGGAAAAAGCCCTGCGCAGACATGTAAATCCCTGTCAAAAACGATCCGATTAGAAAAATCGTGAACGAATGTTGATAAAGCCCAATCGCACCAATCGCACCTCCCGCCGCACCGCCCGCAGTGCCAATCAAAAATCCAACGCGACGACCGTATTTTTGCATGATCATGGACATCGGTGTGGCCGATAGCATGGACCCCAAGACAATCAGCGAAATCGGCAATGTCGCAAAGCAGATGTTTGACGCCAATGTCTGCCCCGCCAGTCCGCCAATGGTAAAAATCATTGGCATTTGTGCGCCCAAGAACGCTTGCGCGAGCACCAAAATGGTCACATTTCGTTTCGCGATGCTGTCATTTGCCACGGTCATGGGGGGTCCTTGCGTAAATATTCAAGGCTTGCGATATGATATTCTTAGTGTATCGTCAATCCTAAGTGTGTCGATAACCGGTGGAACGGGTCTGGTGGAAACAATAATAACGGATCAATCCGACATTGATCGCGGCTGTGCATGGCTGGCGCAGGCCTGTCCGCGGTTTGCGGCGATTTTACCTGAACTTGGGCCAATCCCATTGCGCCTCCGTGCAGACGGATTTGATCGGCTGTTATCTGCGATCGTATCGCAACAGGTCTCGGTCGCATCGGCCAATGCAATTTGGGCACGGCTTGAGGGGGCAGGGATGACAGATCCGGCCGCGATCCTAACAGCCAGCGATGACGATTTGCGCGCCTGTGGGCTAAGTCGCCAAAAAATGCGCTATGCGCGTGCTTTGGCTGCGGCGGATATCGATTTCGACGCGCTGCGCGATATAACCACGCATGATATCATCAAAACACTGACGCAGGTTTCTGGTGTAGGTGTTTGGACAGCCGAAATATATGCGATGTTTAGTTTGGGTCGTGCCGATGTTTTCGCGCCGGGGGATTTGGCCCTGCAAGAAGCTGTGCGGATATTATACGATATGCCCGAACGCCCGTCCGAGCGCGAATTGCGCCAATTCGCACAAGCGTGGTCGCCATGGCGGGCGGTTGCAGCGCGCGTGCTTTGGGCCTATTACAAACACGTCAAAGAACGAGAGGGCATCACATGACACGCATCCTAAACGCCGAACGCCGCGAACCTTTATCAGGATCAACGCGATCTGTTGTTGTTTTCTTGCACGGCTATGGCGCGAATGGTGCTGATTTGCTGGGGTTGGCCGATCCTTTGGCCGAACATTTGCCAGACACGCTGTTTGTGGCCCCCGATGCCCCCGAACATTGTGCAGGCAGCCCCATGGGGTTCCAGTGGTTTCCCATCCCCTGGATCGACGGCAGCAGCGAAGAGGAATCGCGCCGTGGCATGATGGCAGCAACCGAGGATGTGAACGCATTCCTTGATGCGCTGATGGTTGACGAAGATGTGTTGCCCGAACAGGTGGTTTTGTTCGGCTTTTCCCAGGGCACAATGATGTCGCTGCACGTGGCGCCACGCCGCGAAGACCCGATTGCGGGTATCGTTGCATTCTCGGGTCGTTTATTGGAACCTGAATTACTGGCGGATGAGACGATCAGCCGTATGCCCATTTTGTTGGTTCACGGTGATCAGGATGATGTGGTTCCGGTGCAATCACTGCCCCAAGCGGCCGAAGCCTTGCAAACAGCCAAGTTTACCGAAGTTTACGCTCATATCCAAAAAGGCACAGGTCACGGCATCGCCCCCGATGGATTGGGCGTGGCGCTGGCATTTTTGCGCGACGAACTTAGCCTGTAACTGTCATATCCCTGTCATAAAGTCATGGTTCAGTCTTGCGGAACCCAAATCAAGGGGGTTGCCAGATGGAATACACGATATATAGTGGTGTTATCCGATCTGAACACTGCAGCCATTAGCAATGACAGGGGGCAGCCATGGATGGCGATTTTAGAACTGAATTTATACGCGAACCCGCATCGCGCAAACAGCATGCGGCCTTGGTATTGAATGCGGATTATCGGCCACTGTCGTATTATCCGCTGTCGCTGTGGTCGTGGCAGGACGCAGTCAAGGCGGCCTATATGGATCGGGTCGATATTGTGGCTGAATATGATGATTATGTTCACAGTCCGACCACCAAAATACGAATACCCTCTGTTGTCGTCCTAAAAGATTATGTCAAACCTCAAAAGCGCGTGGCCTTCACGCGCTTTAATTTATTTTTGCGGGATGAATTCAAATGCCAGTACTGTGGATCGCGGGGCGATTTGACATTTGACCACGTGGTCCCGCGCAAAGTGGGC
>CBFHVU010000014.1:0-30823 GCA_965659465.1 uncultured Paracoccaceae bacterium
ACCACCGAGGGCGCGCAAATTGCCGATGATGCGCTGGCCCTGATCACCCGCGCGGCCGAAGGGTCGGCACGTGATGCGACATCGCTGCTGGATCAGGCTATCAGCCACGGCGCGGGCGAAACCTCTGCCGACCAAGTGCGCGCCATGTTGGGTCTGGCCGATCGTGGGCGCGTCATGGATTTGTTTGACATGATCCTGCGTGGTGATGCAACGTCAGCGCTGGCAGAAATTGGCCAGCAATATTCCGATGGGGCGGACCCCATGGCCATTTTGCGCGATCTGGGCGAAATCACGCATTGGGTATCGGTGGTCAAGATCACGCCAGATGCAGCGGATGATCCCACCGTTTCCCCCGACGAACGCATGCGCGGCCGTACAATGGCCGATGCCCTGCCCATGCGGGTTTTGACACGGATGTGGCAAATGCTGCTGAAAGCGTTAGAGGAAGTGGCCACCGCGCCAAACGCCATGATGGCCGCCGAAATGGCCGTGATCCGGCTGACCCACGTGGCCGATCTGCCCACGCCCGAGGAATTGGTGCGCAAACTGCACGATACGCCGCCCCCACCACCCCCATCGGGCGGGCCCAGTGGCAGTGCGCCGCGTCCCACCGGTTCGGACGCCCCGCATGCAACTGCCCAAGCAACATCGCCAACACCCAACCCCGGTGGCAGCGGCACTCGCATGCAGGGCGCGGGCAATACGGTCTTGGCAGTAGCCGGTGATGCGGCGCTGTCCTATTACGCCAGCTTTGATCACGTGGTTGATTTGATACGCGCACAGCGTGATGTGAAATTACTGGTCGAGGTGGAAACAACCCTGCGCTTGGCCGCCTATCAGCCCGGTCGCATTGAATTCGAACCCACCGATACCGCCGCCCCCGATTTGGCCCAACGCTTGGGCAGCCAATTACAAAGCTGGACAGGCAAACGCTGGGTGGTCAGTGTGGTTGCCCAAGGGGGCGCAAAAACCATCGCCGAAAAACGGGATGCCGCAGAATTGGCCCTGCGTGCCAAGGCACAGGAACATCCTTTGGTTCAGGCCGTTTTAGGTGCCTTTCCCACGGCAGAAATTACCAAAATCAAAACCGTCCAAGACATCGCGGCATCCGCGCAGGCCGACGCCCTGCCCGAGGTCGAAGATGAATGGGACCCCTTCGAAGAAGAGTAGGAAAACAGTATGTTCAAAGGTCTAGGCGCCATGGGCGATATGGCAAAAATGATGAAAGCTGCGCAAGAAATGCAGGGCAAAATGGCCCAAATGCAAGAAGACATGCACAACATCATGGTGACTGGTGAAGCCGGCGCAGGTTTGGTCAAAGCGACCTGTTCTGCCAAGGGCGATTTGAAATCCCTCGACATTGACCCCAGCATTTTTTCCAAAGATGACAAAGAAGTTGTCGAAGATCTGATCGTGGCCGCGGTCAAAGACGCCCAAGATCGAGCCGCCCAGCGTGCCCAAGAAGAAATGCAAAAAATGACCCAGGAAATGGGCCTGCCTGCGGGCATGAACCTGCCATTTTAGATCATGGCGCAAAACCGCGATATTGAGGATCTGATCGATTTGATGGCCAAGCTGCCCGGCCTTGGCCCGCGCTCGGCCCGCCGTGCGGTTTTGCACCTGATCCGCAAACGCGGCCAACTGTTGGGACCCCTTGCCACCCAGATGCAGCGCGTGTCAGATACCGCACGTGAATGTTTGAACTGTGGCAATATTGGAACGTCCGATGTCTGCGATCTTTGCACCAAACCCGACCGTGAAAACGGCACACTTTGCGTCGTTGAAGATGTGGCAGACCTATGGGCCATGGAACGCGCAAACGTGTTCAAGGGCCGTTATCACGTCTTGGGCGGAACTCTGTCCGCTCTCGACGGGGTGGGCCCCGACGACCTGCGCATCCCCAAATTGCTTGACCGGATCATCACAGAAAATGTCAGTGAAGTCATCTTGGCCCTAAACGCCACCATCGACGGGCAGACCACGGCCCATTATATCGCGGACCAATTGGAGCACCGTGTCACGGTTACATCCTTGGCGCAGGGTGTGCCAATCGGCGGCGAACTCGACTATTTGGACGACGGCACAATCACCGCCGCCCTAAATGCACGCCGCAAACTTTAGACCACCAACACATCCAAGGGTGGGAATCCGTTAAAACAAACGGACGAATATGTGGTCGTATAGGCCCCGCAGGATTTAATCATCACCTTGTCGCCGGCCTCTAGGGCCATGGGCAACATCATCGGGCGCTTTTCGTACAACACATCCGCACTGTCACAACTCGGACCGGCCACAATGCACGGGCCCATATCGCCATTATCTTTGTCAGTGACAAACTGATAGCGGATCGCTTCGTCCATTGTTTCGGCCAAACCGGAAAACTTGCCAATGTCCAAATACACCCAACGATGCAAGTCGTCTGGCGATTTGCGCGATACCAACATCACCTCAGCCGCGATAACGCCTGCCTCGGCCACCATCCCGCGCCCCGGTTCTGCCATGACATATGTCGCATCAGGGAACCGCGCATTCACCATATCCATCACTTCAGCCGCATAGGCATGCGGTGCATCCACGTCATAATCATAGGCCGCCGGGAACCCGCCACCGATATTAATCAAATGCAACCCAAATCCCGCATTTTGCGCATCCCGCCAAACGGTAGCCACCTGATCCAGCGTCTCGCGCCACATCGCTGCAAACCGTGTTTGCGATCCAACGTGGAACGATAATCCAACAGGACGCAACCCCAATTCAACGGCCCGGGCCAACAGTGGCAACGCCGCTTCAGGCGCACAGCCAAATTTTCGTGACAATGGCCAATCTGCGCCTGTGGCCCCGACCAACAACCGCAAATAGACCTGCGCACCGGGCGCATGGGCCGCAATCTTTTCCAGCTCTTGCTCCGCATCAAATGCGAACAACCGCAACCCAGCCTGATAAGCAAATGCAATATCAGTTGGACGTTTGATTGTATTGCCAAATGAAATATGCTCAGGCCGCGCACCCAAGGCCAAACACTGCTCAATCTCGCCACGCGATGCTGCATCAAAACGGGATCCCTCTTGCAGCAAGGCTGTCAAAACTTCGGGATGCGGATTGGCCTTTACGGCATAATGAATATGCGCGCGCCCCAATCCCTGCGACAACGCGCGATACTGAAACCGCACCGCGTCCAAACTCATCACCAATGTGGGCTGCGCAAACGCACGCCCACGGATTTCGTCAATTAAAAATTGTGCAAAAGAAGGGCAACGCCCTTCTGGCAACACGGCTACGTTCATGGTCATCTCCATAAATTACCCCGACATCTAAGTCGGCAAAGTTCATTTCGGAGACGTTACCGTCGCTACGTAAACACTGGGTTCCTGACCCGGCCAGAGGCGCGTGCGTTGGCGTCTATGCGGCGCAACATATGAGCATTTGGTATTTTCGCAACATCTTTTTTTGCAATTTCAAAATTTTCCCATAGCTCTTTGTAATTAAATGAAAAACTCTTTCACTTTTGACAAATACTCTGGGTGAATTGGCCGCAGGCCAAGAGGGCAAAGCCCTCCCAGCCACGCAATACCATTTAGCGATCGTCCAAATCAGGCTGATCGTCAGAATCAGGCAGGTTAAAGAAACTATCCGCATCCAGATAATCCTGATCCGACTTATGATCCTCATCATCCGCAATTCCAAAGGCACCTAAACCAGAAATGCTATCGTCGATTTTGGGCTCTGCTGGCATATCCAACGACTGCTCGGTGCTGACCAATTTACGACGCTCGTCATCGGTCATAACGGTGCCTTCTGCTGATTTCTTGGCAACCGCTTTTTGTACGGCTTGGTCCAATTCGGATTGTTTACATAGGCCCAATGCAACAGGATCAATCGGTGTGATATTGGCAATATTCCAATGCGTGCGTTCGCGGATTGCCTGGATTGTTGGCTTGGTTGTCCCGATCAACTTGGATACCTGCGCGTCAGACAGTTCTGGGTGGAATTTGACCAACCACAGAATTGATGCAGGGCGGTCTTGGCGCTTTGACAGTGGTGTATACCGTGGGCCGCGACGCTTTTCCTCGCCTACTGCGGCGGGGTTGAATTTCAGTTTCAGTTTGTGCAGTGGGTCCGCCTCGGCTTTTTCGATATCAGCCGCATCCAATTGATTATTTGCCACAGGATCGAATCCCTTGACCCCGACGGCAACATCACCATCAGCAATGCCTTGTATTTCCAGTTCATGCATCCCGACAAAATCGGCGATTTGTTTGAATGTTAATGTTGTGTTGTCAACCAGCCAAACAGCTGTTGCGCGTGCCATAATTGGTTTAGCCATTGGTGCCACTCCTTGATACAAAACTATCCCAAACAAAGCTTTCCCGATGCCTGACACGCAGGCGGCCTTTTCCAAGGCAGGTTACCGTTGTAGGGGAACTTGGATGACTGTATACCGTCTTAAAACAAGAAAGGAAAGAGCGAATGCGGCGCCTGTTCATTTCTGCTATTTTGGCCCTTAGCCCTGTAATCTCGGCAGCCCAGCAGTTCGATTATTATGTCTTATCCCTATCGTGGTCACCGTCTTGGTGCACCTTAGAAGGGAACGCACGAAATTCTGATCAATGCGACCCCGACGCCGACTATGGCTGGAGTTTGCATGGCCTTTGGCCACAGTACTACCGCGGCTATCCCTCTTACTGCCAAACCGCCAAACGCCCACCATCACGCTCCATGACATCCACCATGGCTGATATCATGGGCAGTTCGGGGCTCGCTTGGCATCAATGGAAAAAACACGGCGTTTGCAGTGGCCTTGATGGACAAAGCTATCTTGAGCTATCGCGCCTAGCCTATGACAGCATTACGCGCCCGCCCGTGTTTCGCAAGCTTTCCGAAACTGTTCGGGTCCCCGCACAGGTGATTGAAGAAGCGTTTTTGAAATCAAATCCCGCCCTAGAACCGGATATGATTACAATCACCTGCAAACAAAACATGATCCAAGAGGCCCGCATCTGCCTGGCTAAATCGCTAAATCCGGTACCCTGTGGCAGTGATGTGGTGCGCGATTGCACCCTCGATAACGCGCTTTTGCCGCCGATCCCATGACCGACCCTGTGGCACCGCAGTCAGCCCATCGCCGCGCGGCGCAATAAATTTGCGCCTGCCAGAAATAATACAATCAACGTAATCCGTTTGAACAGACGTTGATCAATTCGATCCTGTAGGGCGGTGCCGATAGTCATCCCAATCATTGCGGGGATCAGCAAAGTCGCGGAAAACATCGCCGATTTTAACGTCAATATGCCCGATATCACATGTGCAAACACCAGCGCCACAGCCCCCAATCCGTATACAATCCCCTGTACGCGAATCTGATCGCGCTTGGGCGTGTTCAACGCCGTCAGATAGGCCACCGTCGGCGGCCCCCAGACCCCCGACATACCGCCCAAAAATCCCGCAACTGCCCCCATTGTGACTTCCGCCCGCAGCGATGGTCCTTGGATCGGCAACTGCCATCCCATGAGCTGTAGCAGCGAAAAAAATGTCACCACCCCACCAAGTACGGCCAAAAATATTTGACTGGGTAAGATAGCAGACACTTGCGCGCTTAGCATCAGACATAGAAATCCTATGCCTAGAAAATATTTAAATTGAATGGTCGATGCTACGGCCGCAGGAATTCCGGTGCGAAATGCCTGATACAGATTCGTGACTACTGTCGGTAATATCATCGCAGCCAAGGCCAAACTGGGCGTCACGACGAAACTCAGCCCCATAATAAAAATTGTTGGCAAGGCAAAGCCAATCAAGCCTTTGATCAGGCCTGCGCACAGCGCAACCAGCACCGCCAATGCCCATTGATATGGGGACAACATTAGAATCAAATCTGCCATATCCCTGCATTTAACACAGCAATCAGACCATGGCCGCAAAAATCCGCAGGGTAATTTTCGAACAATTTTGACGCATCTTTGGTATTTAAGTTGCGCTGCACCTGCAAAGTGATTATCAAAGGCCCAAGCGAAGAAAGGAATTGATTCATGGCACATGACGGACAGGATTTATCAATGACCCACAGCATTGACACGTTGAATTTGCTTTCACTGACACAGGCGGTATTGCCAACATTGGATGGTTTGCTGACCCAGACCAAGGAAAAACTGCGCGACACCGTGTCAGAAAATGGCCGCATCTCTGCCCGCAAGATTGAGGAAAATCAAACCTTTGCCCATGGCGTTGCTTGGTTGGCAACCTATGTGGAATCCCTACGGCAAATGCATATTTGGGGCACGAACCTGTCGCAAAATGGCGCCTTTGGGGAAACGGAAACACTGATCCTGCAGATCGCATTTGGCGAATATCTGGCCCAGATTTTTGGCGGCATTGCCATGAATCAGGGCGAGGTTGTACGCCCCCATGATTTCGGACTGACCCCCGCGGATATCGCCGCGGCGCATACAGATGCAGTGACGACCTTGCTGCAACGCGGCAACACACAGGAAGCACGCACGCGCTTGGTCGCCTTGATGCAAGACCACAGCGCCAATATCACCGTGGGCCACAGCGGTCTGGACGAAGAATTGGAAATGATCCGCGAACAATTCCGCAAATTCACCGTTGATCGTGTGCTGCCCCACGCCCACGAATGGCACCTGAACGATGAACTGATCCCAATGGATTTGATCAACGAACTGGCCGAATTGGGCGTCTTTGGCCTAACCATTCCCGAAAACCTGGGCGGTCTTGGCCTGTCCAAGGCATCCATGGCCGTCGTATCCGAAGAATTGTCGCGTGGATATATTGGCGTAGGGTCCTTGGGCACACGCTCCGAAATCGCGGCTGAGCTGATTTTATGCGGCGGAACAGATGACCAAAAATCCCACTGGCTGCCCAAAATCGCAAGTGCAGAGATATTACCGACAGCGGTCTTTACTGAACCAAACACAGGGTCTGATCTGGGCGCGCTGCGCACCCGCGCGGTCCGTGATGAAAACGGTGATTATCAGGTCACAGGTAACAAAACATGGATCACCCACGCCGCACGGACGCATATTATGACCCTGCTGGCGCGCACCGATCCAGACAGCACCGATCACCGCGGCCTGTCCATGTTTATCGCCGAAAAAACGCCCGGGACAAATGCAGATCCCTTCCCCACCGCAGGCATGACCGGTGGCGAAATTGAGGTGCTGGGCTATCGCGGAATGAAAGAATATGAACTGGGCTTTGACCAATTCCACGTTAAGGGCGACAACCTGCTAGGCGGAGAAGAAGGCAAGGGATTCAAACAGCTGATGCAAACGTTTGAAAGTGCGCGCATTCAAACCGCGGCCCGCGCGGTGGGTGTTGCCCAAAACGCGCTGGATATCTCAATGCAATACGCCATCGATCGTAAACAGTTCGGAAAATCCCTGATCGAATTCCCACGTGTCGCCAATAAACTGGCAATGATGGCCGTGGAAATCATGATTGCCCGCCAACTGACATATTTCAGCGCCTATGAAAAAGACAATGACCGCCGCTGTGACCTAGAGGCAGGCATGGCCAAACTCTTGGGCGCACGCGTGGCATGGGCCGCGGCCGACAACGGATTACAAATCCACGGCGGCAATGGCTTTGCGCTTGAATATGCAATCAGCCGCGTGTTGTGTGATGCTCGTATCCTAAATATTTTCGAAGGTGCCGCAGAAATTCAGGCACAGGTCATCGCGCGCCGCCTGCTGGACTAAGACGGGACAATCCCATAAACTGCTGCATGCGGGTACATGGGGAACTTTGCATGCGGTGTTTGATACGAATTGGCACAATCGTTACGATAACATTTGGGATACTGGGCTGTGGCCCCAGTCCCGTGATGCTGCCGGCAGATCAGGAATAGTTCGTGACCGAATGGTCACGCGGTCCTGCGCCCCAAATGACCGTGGTCATTACATCCGACACAATCCATGGCCGCGCGCCCCGCAATCGGTTTTCCGGCAACTTCACCGCCACACATCCTAACAATGTGACCATCGGCCCCTTGGCCGTGACACGCATGGCCTGCCCTGACATTTCAATTGAAACAGCGATCTTGAATGATCTGTCCCGCATGACTGAATGGTCGCTCATCCAGTCACAATTGCACCTGCGCGGCCCAGAAGGTCAAACCCTGACCCTTGCCCCTCGCTAAGGGATGGTGGGCGGGGCGGCGTGCCCGCAGGGCACCAGCGTCGCACCCATCCCTAAGATTTGGCAGAGACCCCTTGCAAAACGGTGAACATCAACGCCGCGGCCACGACCATAGACGGTCCCGCTGGAGTATCCCAATAATACGATCCAAACAATCCGGCCAATGCGGCCATGACCCCAATCAGCACCGCGACCAAGGCCATAGCCTCGGGCGTGCGTGTCACCGAACGCGCCGCGGCCGCAGGAATGATTAAAAACGCCGTAATCAAAATCGCGCCCACAACCTGCAACGCCAAGCCCACCAATAACGCCAAAGCAAGCGCCAAAAAAAACTGTTCCCGCCGCACATCAACGCCCTCAGACGCCGCTAAATCATCACCCAAGGTAGATAAAACCAGCGCCCGCCATCTCCATAGAACATAGCCACCAATCACACCAACACCGGTCCATATATAAAACGCATCACGCCATTCCAGCACCAGAATATCGCCAAATAACACCGCCTCAAGGGATAGGCCGTTCCCCCAAAGCGCAGCAGCAATCAGTCCAATGGCCAAGGCCCCATGCGATATGACCCCTAACAAACTGTCGGTGCTATGTTGACTGCCCATAAATCCCCACAACAAAACAGCCACCAAACAGGCAATGCCTGCGACCCCCAGATAGACCGAAAATCCAAATCCCAAGGATACCGCCACGCCCAAAACCGAGGCATGTGACAACGCATCCCCGAAATAGGCCATGCGCCGCCAAACAACGAAACAGCCCAAAACTCCAGCCATAATCGCCATACCAACAGCGGCGCAGGCCGCAATCCACATAAATTCCAAATACATGGCAGCTCCTACTTTGGCGACGGTTCGGCGTGGTGTCCGTGATCGTGGCCGTGGTGATGATCATGATCGTGACGATATAACGCCATGGTCCCCCGCGTACCACGCCCAAACAACGCACGATATTCCGGGGCCGTTGACACGACATCAGGCGCGCCTTGGCAACAGATGTGACCATTTAGACAAATAACTCGATCTGATGCGCTCATGACAACGTGCAAATCATGGCTGACCATAACCACCGCACAATTCAATTCGTTGCGCAAATCTTCGATCAATTCGTAAAACCCTGCGGACCCGGCCTGATCCAATCCTTGGGTGGGTTCGTCCAGCAATAACACATCTGGCCTGCGCAGGATCGCGCGGGCCAGCATACCGCGTTGTAACAATCCTCCCGAAAGAGATGCGATTTGTTTGTGCATATGCCCCGATATCCCCGTGCGCTCGGCAACCAGGGCCACAGCATGATCCCCCGCGGGTTGGGGCAGATCCAAAAACCGCCGCAAGGTAATGGGAAAGGTTGGGTCCAAGCGCAATTTTTGCGGAACATACCCAATGCGCAGTCCCACCTGACGTAACACGCGCCCCTGCTTGGGTCGCACCGCCCCCGTCATAACCCACAACAGCGATGACTTCCCCGATCCATTTGGCCCAACGACGGTGATAATTTCACCGGCACGAACCGTTAAATCAACAGATTGCAAAACAGGGCCTTGCCCATAATGTACAGCCACATCTTGCAACGACAACAACCCGCTCACGCGTTCTCACCTTCATGACAATGGGCACAAACGCCCTCAGCTTCGACAACGATACGGCTGACGGTGAACCCGTCTGTCGCCAGACTGTCCTGGACATCATCCAACGAAAAATTGTGGCTTTCAGCAACTTTATGGCAGGCCATACAAATTAAAAATGTGGGCGCGTGATCCTCTATCGGGCAATCACAGGCGACATAGGCGTTCAATTTTTCGATGCGATGCACCAAACCCTGTTCCAGTAAAAAATTCAGCGCACGATAGGCAACAGGTGGCTTGTCTGCCAATCCTTCAGCACTGAGCCGCCCCAAAACATCATAGGCCCCCATGGCGCGATGGCTTTCTAATAATATTTCCAAGACCCGCTGACGAATGGGGGTCAAACGCACCTGCCGCGCAGCACAGGTTTCCTGGGCACGCCGCAGGGCTCCGGTTACACATTTGCTGTGATCATGGGTCTTAAACGCAGTCAATTGCATCACTTTCTCCAATAGTCTTGACATGTTATAACATAACAATTAGATGCACCGCAACGATCAAAATAGGACTACGACGGATGAAATTTCTGGCTCTTGGTGCAGTGATCTGCAGCCTGCCCGTTGCTGCGGTGGCGGACCAAATTCGGATGACCACTGACATTGCCCCAATTGCTGGGATCGCGCAGGCGATTGGACAGGATCATGTCACCGTGTCTGCCCTGTTGGGGCCCAATCAATCGCCACACCATGTCACACTGCGCCCAAGTCAGGCCAAATCATTGGCCCAAGCAGATATGATCTGGGTGGTGGGCCCCGATCTGACGCCAGGTTTGTATGAACGCATCGTGGCTGTCGCCGGGGATCGGGTGCAAAATATTACCGACCTATCCACACTGGATCGCCGCGCCCTAGACACAGAACATGATCATGATCATAAAAATCACGACCCTGCGGATCACTCATCACCCGATACCATGATGGATCCCCATGTCTGGCTGTCACCGGAAAATGCCGTCACCATCGCCGCAGCCCTGCGCGATGAATTGCGCCAGATTGATCCCGCAAACGCCGATCATTATGCCGCCAATTTCGCACAGTTTGAACAGGCGCTGACCGACATCATGGCCTATGCGCCACACGTTCAGACACATACCGATATCGCCGTGTCGCATGATGCCTTTGGGTATTTTCAATCTGAATTGGGCGATATTGAAACAATTACGCTGACCGACGCCGCCGCGGCCGAATTGACCCCGCGCACCATGGCGCAAACCCTGTCTGAGTTGGATCAAAAATCCGTCGCCTGTTTCATCATCGACCCGCAAGAACGGGCGGCATCGGCCCAAGATCTGGCCGTTCGCTATAACATCCCCGCCATAACGGTCTCCCCCATTTTTGCGCAGTCAAATACCTATGCAAACCCCTATCTGGACCTGATGGCAGATTTGGTGCGGGCGTACCGGAACTGTTTGGGGCAATAGGGGCGCGCTGATCTATAGCGGATTAGAAATTTCAACCAAGGTGCCGTCAGGGTCACGAATGTAAATCGACACAATCGGACCCGTGGCACCAGTGCGCTGAATGGGTCCCTGTTCTATGGCAATATCATGGGACGCCAAATGCGCGCACCAGGTGTCAATGGGATCAACGGACAGAAAACACAAATCCCCCGACCCAACGGTGGGGGTCTGTGCATGGGGGGCAAATTCCTGCCCCGCGACATGCAAATTTATTTTTTGTGATCCAAAGGACACGGCATGGCGTTTCATTCCATCGGTCCCCATAAATCCATGATAGGTCATGCCCAAAACTGTTTGATAAAACGCCACAGCTCGGTCCAAATCTGACACGGTTAAGACAAGATGATCCAAGGCGGTTATCTGTGGCATGGCTACCTCTTGATCCAATGCTCTGTTCTGAAATCATCAGGGATGCGATCAATACCGTCAACCACCAGATCGGCCATGACTTCGGCTACCCCTAGGGCCATCCCAAACCCGATTTTAAACCCACCATTCGCGATAAAGGCATCACGATACACTGGATGCGGCCCCAACACAGGCGCACGGGTTTTGGTGCGCGGCCGCGCGCCTGCCCAGCGCCGAATAACCGCCCGATCCGCCAAGGCAGGAACCAAGCTACGCGCCTTAGCAATCAAATTGTCCAACCGCTGGTCTGTGTCCATGGGATCATCATAATTGCGTTCGCTGGTCGATCCTATGGCCGTGGTGCCATCTGCGTGGGGTGTAATATGCAAACTGTCGATGTAGAGTTGGGGGCTATCGCGCAGATCCAAATCAAAGACGGCGGCCTGCCCTTTTTCTCCGCGGCCCAGATCGCGGCCGATGTGTTGGGAAATTTGGGCCAAATCCTGCGCCCCAGCCGCCCAAATCACGCGGCCCCGATCATCACCTTGTGTCAGGATGCCATACCCCCGCGTCTGCAATGCCGCGGCGAGCGACCGACAGGCCATTTGTGGATTAATCCGCGCGGTCATGTCATCCCACACCCAGCGGCCCGTGGCACTGGGGGGCACCCAATCGGGCACCTGATCGACAATGACCCATTGCGCCAGATCGCCCCAATGTTCGTTTGCGCCCGCAACACGCCCCTGCGCCAAGGTCAGCGCATGTTTGTCGGGAATGGGTTGCAATCGCCCCAAACGGGCATAGCCGCTGTCGATCCCCGAAATCCCATCGATCATAGGCCAGAAATCGCGCGCAGCGACCAAACTGTCGCGTTGAAACTGTTTTTTGGTGTTCCAGTTTTCTGGCACATGAGGGGCCAACGCGCCCACCACGCCGCCGCTGGCCCCGGCGGCCGGCCCGTGGGGATCAATCACCTGCACGTTTGCACCGCGCATCACGCAGGCCCAAGCAATGGACAGCCCAAAAATCCCTGCACCGCGAACTGTAATTTCAACCATTGCCAAGCCCCATTTCAGTGGTAATGTGGTCTAGTGCGTAATCCTATGTTTCACAAGGTTTTTCATGCCCACCACAGCCGCAGACCTAGAATGGCGCGACGATCGCGTGCCAGTGTCAACACGTTTTGATGACCCCTATTATTCGCTGGATAATGGGTTGGAGGAAACGCGCCATGTATTCTTGGCCGGCAATCAATTGCCAGAACGATTTTGCGATGGGCTGCATATTGCGGAACTGGGGTTCGGGACGGGGTTAAATTTTCTGACCACACTGCTGGAATGGCGTGCAACGCAGCAGCAGGGTCAATTCCATTTCACCACATTCGAGGCCTATCCCATGGCACCCGCGGATATGACCCGCGCGCAACACCAATTTCCCCAGCTGGCCCCTCTGGCAGATGAATTGCGCGATCTTTGGGTTGAATTGAATGCCAAGGGTCGCGCAGAAATCGAACAGGCCCACATCACAATGATCACAGGCGATGCGCGCAACACCGTTGCGCAATGGGGCGATCGGGCAGATTGTTGGTTTTTGGATGGATTTTCACCCGCCAAAAACCCCGAATTGTGGGACGCTGATTTACTGACCGCCGTGGGGCGCGCCACAAAACAGGGGGGCACCGCTGCCACATATACCGCCGCCGGATTTGTCCGCCGCAACCTAGAACAGGCTGGATTTCGCGTCAGCCGCATATCGGGATTTGGACGCAAACGCCACATGACCACCGCAGTGAAAGAATAACCATGCAAAGCAATTCGAAACTGGGCATTTACTATATGATTGCCACCACAATCGTGTTTGCCGCCCAAGATGGGCTATCACGCCATTTGGCCGAACATTACAGCGTCTTGATGGTTGTGATGGTGCGCTATTGGTTTTTCGCGGCCTTTGTGATGACCGTTGCCGCGCGCAAAGCGGGCGGATTACGCGCCGCCGCAAAAACATCGCAACCCGTGGTTCAAATCATCCGTGGATCGCTGTTGGCTATAGAAATTTGTGTGATGGTCACAGGGTTTACATTGCTTGGCCTGATTGAAAGCCACGCAGTCTTTGCCAGCTATCCCCTGCTGATTGCTGCGCTGTCTGGCCCGATTCTGGGCGAAGCCGTCGGATGGAAACGCTGGATGGCGATTATTGTGGGTTTCGTCGGCGTGCTGATCATTCTGGAACCGGGCTTTGGCGTCTTTGCCCCTGCGGCCATTGTACCATTGATCGCGGCATTGCTATTTGCCATCTATGGACTGCTTACACGCTATGCCGCACGCAAAGACAGCAGCGCCACATCGTTTTTCTGGACGGGTGTGACAGGGGCCGTCATCATGACGCTGGTGGGACTGCCGAACTTTACCAACATGACCCAGCCTGACTGGATGATGATGGGCCTGCTGTGTCTATCCGGTGCCTTGGGCCATTTTTTGCTGATCAAATGTTACGAAGTGGCCGAAGCCAGCGCAGTGCAGCCCTTTGCCTATTTGCAGCTGGTTTTTGCATCGGTGATTGGGTTATTCGTCTTTGGCGAAACGCTAGACACCAATGTGGTCATCGGTGCCAGCATTGTTGTTGGTGCAGGGCTGTTTACATTATGGCGCGAACGGCTTCAAACTTGATCCCTGCAACATCTGACTAAAAGGTTTGGGCAAGGGCTCCATCCCCAGACGGGCGCGATAAATTGGCAAGCTTTCGGTGACGCGCATCACATAGTTGCGTGTTTCGGTAAATGGGATCATTTCAACCCAATCTATGATATCAATGTTGCGCCCGCGCGGATCACCCAATTTGGCCGACCACCGTTCGGCCCGCGTGGGCCCTGCGTTATAGGCAATCGACATCAACACCGGATTGCCACCAAACCGTTCGCCCAGTTCCGCCAGATAGGCATTTCCAAGACGCGCGTTATACACCCAGTCTTGGCGTAGTTTTTCGGCAGAATAGGAAACCCCCACCTTGCCCGCCATTTCTTGGGCCGTTTTGGGCATCAGTTGCATCAATCCCATCGCCCCCACGGGCGAGACCACCAGATGGTCAAATTCGCTTTCACGGCGTGCGATGGCCAATGACAATTCAGGCGGCACATTGGTTTTTTGTTTTATCATCGGGTGCAGTGCGAAATAGGGGCGCGGGATATTGGTGCCCATACTGGCCGCACGTTTACCCAACATCACCAAGACATGGGGTCGCTGTGCCTCTTCTAAAAAATCGGTCAGGCGCAGGGTATCGGTTTCATTTAACGTTTCCGCCAGATGCGTTAAAAACCGTTCGCCCAATGACAGTTGATCTGCCGCAAACAGCAATACGGCCGCTTGGAACACCGATCCATCCAGAAATTCGGCCTGACGCCAATCGGGTAAATCGGACCACTCGATAAATTCAGGACCGAAAGTTTGCCCCACCCGCTCGGCGGCCAATAACCCATAATAACTGGTCTGGTGATCTGCGCCCCGCAAATAAGCGGCACGCGCATCATCCCCGCGACCCAAGGCATCCAGCGCACGGCCCTGCCAATAATACCCCCGCCCCAAGGAAATAGGCGTATCCACGGCATCCAGAAACCGTGCAAAATGATCCAGCGCAGCCTGTGGTTTGTTCAATTTGCGCAGCGCAACAAAGCCCGCTAACCATTCAAAGGTGGCATAATTATCCCCCCCCGTCAGGTGGTGATCGCGGATCACGGCATAAGCATCGCTGAATTTTCCGTCCCAGATCATATCGCGGGCAATGCGTTCGCGCGATGCGGCCCAGGCCTGAGGGTTGCCCAAACCAACGGCGGATTTCGATTGATCGCGCAGCAACGATACGGCGCTGTCGCGCAGTCCTGCCCGCAACCGCCATTCAAAACGGGCATGGACCAACACGGGTTCGTTGCGCAAATTTTTTGGCACGGCGGCCACCAAAGGATCGACGCCTTCGGATTTGGTCCGTAGCCCAACACGCGCCTTGGCCAGGGCCTGATGGCCTGCGGGTAACAGCGGATACATTTGTTCCACCGCCGCATGTTCGTCGCGCCACATCAACGCCATGGTGCGCGGCACATGCAGATCCTTGATCCAGCTGCCAAAGTCCGCAATATATTGATCCTGTAATTCTTGCGACATAACGGCATCGACCCAAATGTTTTGGACAATCAGACGCGCTTTGTCCGTCTCACCGCGTTGTTTTAGCGTACGGGCATAGGAATAGGCCCCACTAGCGGTTTGGGGCAGGTCATTTGCAAAAAATGTAAGGATTTGTTGCGCAGTCGCCTGATCAAAGGTCGGTTCACTGCGTTTGCGCAGGTATGGCAAACCGGGCCAGTCTCCATTGCGGGCCAGAAAATCAATCGCCTCGGCGGGTGTGCCTTGGCCCGCGCGCAGTTTTGTCCACAACACAACGTCCAATGCAGGCTGGCCATCTTGGATCGCCAAGGATTGGGCCGCGTCCCAATTTTTTGCGCGCATTTCATCAAAGGCCAATGCCAATGGGCGCGGTGCGGTTTGGGCTGTAACAGCCGATGAAATACAAAAAAGAAATATACTGATTAGGCGTAACATGGCTTGCAATTTCGCTCTCAACGCGGGATAGGGTAAGGGCAGTTTAGACCAGCTGCGCGCGATCGGAAACCAACATTGTGGTGATCGGCGAAATGGTGATCATCCGGGCCCCTGCCCGCCAAAACAAGAAAGGACGTGTCATGTTAAAAGGCTCTATGCCAGCTTTGGTCACGCCGTTCAAAGACGGCGCTGTGGATCTGGACACATTGAAGAAGCTGGTCGAATGGCACATCGACCAAGGCAGCCATGGGTTGGTCCCCGTTGGCACCACAGGCGAAAGCCCAACGCTAAGCTATGAGGAACACGAATTGGTCGTGGCCGAAGTGGTCAAGGCGGCCGCTGGTCGCATTCCCGTTGTGGCGGGTGCTGGATCGAATAACACATCAGAATCGCTGCATTTTATGCAACACGCCAAATCAGTTGGCGCAACGGCAGCCTTGGTTGTGACCCCCTATTACAACAAACCGACCCAAGCCGGTTTGATTGCCCATTTCACCGCGCTGCATGATGCGGTTGATTTGCCCATCGTGATTTACAATATTCCCGGTCGGTCGGTGGTCGATATGACGCCTGCCACCATGGGCGAATTGGCAAAACTGCCCCGTATTATCGGGGTCAAGGATGCAACGGGCGATTTGGCACGCGTCTGCGCACAGCGGATCACATGCGGTCCCGATTTCCTGCAAATTTCGGGCGAAGATGCAACAGCGCATGGGTATAACGCCCAGGGCGGAGTTGGCTGTATTTCGGTCACAGCGAACGTGGCACCGGCGCTGTTGTCACAAATGCAATCGGCCACATTGGCGGGTGATTACAAAACCGCACTGGACATTCAGGATCGGTTGATGCCTCTGCATCATGCCATTTTCACTGAACCGGGTTTGGTGGGTGTCAAATATGCGATGTCGCTGTTGGGTCTATGTGCGCCTGACGTGCGCCTGCCCCTGACGCCACTGACCGAGCCGACCAAGGACAAAATCCAATCAGCAATGCGCCACGCCGGTTTGTTGTAAGAATTGGTGAGAGTTTAATGAAAAACCGCGACCCCAAGGGCCGCGGTTTTTTTATTTCAGCGCCAAGCTAAGCGGCATGTTATCCATGGCATTGCGATACCAATCCACGATGACTTGGCGTTCTTCATCCTCCATCCACGTCACATTTGCGGGCGGCATGGCATGGGTGACGCCAGATTGCAGATATATCTGTCTCGCATAGGCCGTGATGTCATAGGTCGTTTCCAAATGCACGTTTTTTGGCGCACGGCGAATGCCGTCATAAACCGGCTCGGACATATGGCACATCGAACAGCGGCCCAAAATGATATCTTGGGCCTGATCAAACCCTTGCGCTGCGGCAAAGATTTGCTGCCGCTCGCTCAGGCTGGCGTCTTCGGTATTATGATTTTGCAAGGGGTTCGTAGAAATCCACATAATCAGGATAAACAGGATCACAGTCACGGGCCATGTCCAAATTGGGTTACCCGCGCGGGCATGTGTTGTGTTGAAATAATGGCGAATGGTCACTCCCATCAAAAACACCAGCCCCGCAATCACCCAGTTATATTCCGATGCAAAGGCCAGCGGATAGTGATTGGACAGCATCAGGAAAATCACCGGCAAGGTCAGGTAATTGTTATGTGTCGACCGCAGTTTGGCAATCTTGCCGTATTTGGGATCAGGCGCACGCCCAGCCATCAAATCGGCCACCACAATTTTTTGGTTGGGAATGATAATAAAGAACACATTGGCCGACATAATCGTTGCAGTAAATGCCCCCAGATGCAGCAGCGTCGCGCGGCCTGTGAAAATCTGGTTGTATCCCCAGCCCATCATCACCAGTAACACAAACAGGATGACCATCAGAACGGTTGGGTGATCTTTGGGACCGTGTTTGCACAGCATGTCATAGATAATCCAGCCAATGGCCAGCGATCCAGCGGAAATCAAAATACCCTGCCATAGGGCCAATTCCGCCTTGTTCTGGTCGATCAGATACAGTTCACCACCGGCCCAGTACACAATCGCCAAAAGTGCTGCTCCCGATAGCCATGTGGCATAGCTTTCCCATTTGAACCACGTCAGATGTTCGGGCATCTGTTCGGGGGCCACCAGATATTTGCGAATGTGATAAAACCCACCACCGTGAACCTGCCATTCTTCGCCATGTGCGCCAACGGGCAGATCAGGCACCTTGCGCAGACCCAAATCAAGCGCGATGAAATAGAACGAGGATCCAATCCACGCGATGGCCGTGATGACGTGCAACCACCGCACGGCAAAGGCCAACCAATCCCACATGACAACCAATTCTGACATAGCATTTCCCTGACTTTTTCCGCCACTGTATCCAGTGGCATTTCAAAAACACTACCCAAAGCAAGTTTATTTGAAAAGTTTGACAAAGTTGTAGGTTTTTCAAATTTTACAATAGAATAAAAAAACGGCGACCAAGGCCGCCGTTTTTCCAGATGTGAATCAAACCTTAGTAATCAGATTTGATCTGAACACAGGTGTTTGTTGTGGTGTCGTATTTACCGCACTGCAGATTTTTCCAATCTGATTTCAGTTTCGCCGATGCGGGCAAGAAATCGATCCATGCATCACCGTCCACTTCGGATGTTTGTGATACGATATCAAATTGTCCCACATCGTTGATTTCACCAATCAAGACTGGTTTGGCCAAGTGGTGGTTTGGCAGCATGATCGCTGTTCCGCCTGTCAGGTTGGGGAAGGTTTGGCCATACATCGCCGACGCACAGCGTCGACATCTGTTGTGCCGGCTTGCTCAATCGCCGTTTACCCACATGTTGAACCCGATATAGTGGGCCTCCATCGGGTCGTTTGTGACCCGTTCCAGACCCATACGGTCTTTCCATTTTTTCACCCACTCGGTGTTGGCAGGCGTATCAGCAGACTGGAAATAGTTCCACGCCGCCAAGTGGCCCACCAAATCGGCGGTATCCAATTTGGACAGCTCTTCTTCGCCCACAGAAAAGGCAACGACGGGAATGTCAAATGGCATCACGCCAGCGTTGGCCAATTCTTCGTAAAAACCGATATTTGCATCGCCGTTGATGGTGGAAATGACACCAACCTTGGACCCATCCGCACCCAGATCAACAACCTGCTGCACGATGTCAGCCCAGTCACTGTTACCAAAGGGCGTATAGTTCACCAAGATTGAATCGTCAGAAATACCTTTGGATTTCAGATAAGCCTCAAGGATCGCGTTTGTTGTTTGGGGATAGACATAGTCTGTTCCCAACAGCGCGAATTTTTCAACGCCCAAATCATTTAGGAAATAATCCGTCGCAGGAATAGCCTGTTGGTTTGGCGCAGCACCAGTGTAAAATACGTTTTTCGAGCTTTCTTCGCCTTCGTACTGAACAGGGTAAAACAGCAGACCGTTCAATTCTTCGACGACTGGCAATACATTTTTACGCGAAACAGATGTCCAGCAGCCAAACATGGCTGCAACATTATGCTGTGTCATCAATTCACGCGCCTTGACGCCAAAGGTTGGCCAATCAGACGCTGGGTCAACCACCACCGCCTCTAGCTGTTTGCCCAAAACACCGCCTTTGGCGTTTTGCTCTTCGATCAGCATAAGCATGGTGTCTTTCAAAGAGGTTTCGGAAATTGCCATGGTGCCAGACAACGAATGCAGAATGCCAACTTTAATAGTTTCAGCCATTGCTGCCACACCAGAGCTTGCCGCAATAACCGCACCAAAAACAGTTGCTTTAATTATATTCATAGATCCTCCTTGCTACCTAGGTTCCATGGCAGCAATCTGGTAAACATACACGGTTCAGACACCAAGCGTGTGCCACATGGTGTCACCTATAGGGATCGGCACAGTCCTTTGGCAGGTTAGGGGCCTGTGTGAAATTGACAAAGAAATAAAGGACAGCGACCTATCAGGCTGGATAGTATGCCTGTTCGAATGGTATATTCCGCAAAAAAAACCCGCCTGACAGCGGGTTTTCAACAACGCTTATTACGGATTAGAAACGATAGTTCACCCCAAATGCGATATAGGGAATAGCCGGAATCTTATCCAATTCGTCCTGAACATCAGCAATTTCTTTGTCAAGGTCAACTTGGTCGATCCCCTCACTGCCGGTGGCAGTCGCCTTAAGCCCAGTCACGATCGCGCCCAAATCTGCATTTACGGACCAACCATTTTCGAATTGCCAATCGTATCCAACCGATAACATGGGGGCAACTTTGCGTTTGAATTTGACAGAGCCGTCAATGGTACCCGTCAAATAGTCATTGTCACCGATGGTTGTCGCCGATGTGATGGTTGAACTTGCGGTGATCGAGGTATCAGACGCAAAGATACCGCCGCTAAACCGCCAGCCGCTGGCAAATGGATGATAATCAACCAATGCGCTAAAACCACCTAACTTGGCCTTGATATCGTAATCAACATCGCCCTAAGTTTCATTGAAATCCTGCGATAGCCCGCCTACATAAAACCCGCGAAACGACATTGCCTGAGAATAGGGATAGACCAGTTCCAATTCGGCACCCATGGTAGATGCGCCCAAACCGACGCCCAATTTTGCATCCTGCGCATGCACTGCGGCTGGTGCCGCAAACGATACTGCCAGTACAAGGGGGGCGATTTTTAACGTGATACTCATTACAAACTCGTGAAACTAAAATACCCCCAGCATGCCAGGGGTATTTATTAAAAAGTAAACGAAAGATTTATTCGTCCGCTGCTTCTTTTTTCTCTTCGACGATCTCTTCGCCGGTTTCTTGGTCAACGACCTTCATGGACAGACGTACTTTGCCACGGTCATCAAACCCTAGCAACTTCACCTTGACCTCTTGACCCTCTTTCAAGGCATCAGAGGGGTGATTTAGACGTTTGTTCATGATCTGGCTGACGTGCACCAAACCATCGCGCTTGCCAAAGAAATTGACGAAGGCGCCAAAGTCTACGACCTTGACCACTTTACCAGTGTAGATGCCGCCAACTTCGGGCTCGGCCACGATGGCATAGATCATCTCATGTGCCTTTTTGATCGACTCGCCATCGGGTGATGCGATCTTGATGGTGCCATCATCGCTGATGTCCACTTTCGCGCCCGATGTTTCCACGATTTCACGAATGACCTTACCGCCCGATCCGATCACTTCGCGGATTTTGTCGGTGGGAACTGTCATCGTTTCGATACGGGGGGCGTGAACGCTAAATTCAGAGGCTTCTGTCAATGATTTCGACATTTCACCCAAGATATGCATGCGGCCTTCTTTAGCCTGGGCCAAAGCGTTTTTCATGATTTCAGGTGTGATGCCTGCAACTTTGATATCCATTTGCAGCGATGTGATCCCGTTTTCGGTGCCTGCTACTTTGAAATCCATGTCGCCTAGGTGATCCTCGTCGCCCAGAATATCTGTCAAAATCGCATAGGATCCATCATCCTCAAGGATCAAACCCATCGCAACACCTGCAACAGGTGCCTTTAGCGGAACGCCGGCGTCCATCATGGACAGCGATCCACCACAGACAGACGCCATAGAGGACGAACCGTTCGATTCAGTGATTTCTGATACAACACGAACTGTATATGGGAAATCAGTTGCAGCCGGCAAAACAGCCTGCAACGCACGCCATGCCAATTTACCGTGACCAATTTCACGACGACCTGGTGAACCCACGCGGCCAACTTCGCCCACGGAATAGGGTGGGAAGTTATAGTGCAGCATAAAGTTTGACCGCGAATTGCCGTGCAATGCGTCGATGATCTGTTCGTCGTCACCTGTGCCCAATGTGGTCACAACCAAACCTTGGGTTTCACCACGGGTAAACAGGGCCGATCCGTGTGTGCGTGGCAGCAAACCGGTCTCACAAACGATTGGACGCACCTGTGTGGTGGTCCGGCCGTCAATACGTTTACCAGTTTTGACAACATCACCGCGCAGGATCGATGCTTCAAGCTTTTTCATGGCTGAACCAAGGTTCGCATCTGCCAACTGCTCTTCTGTCAATGACGCTTTGATCGCATCACGGGCTGCAGATACGGCGGCGACGCGTGCCTGTTTGTCCGTCAGGGCAAAGGCTGCGCGCATTTGATCTTCGCCAGCTGCTTTGATCGCAGCATAAAGATCAGAGTAATCGGGCGCTTGGAAATTGAACGGCTCTTTCGCGGCGGCTTCGGCCAGATCAATGATCAAATCGATCACAGGCTGGATTTGTTCGTGCGCAAAGGTCACAGCGCCCAGCATTTCGTCTTCTGTCAACTCATACGCTTCGGATTCGACCATCATCACCGCATCTTTGGTGCCGGCGACAACCAGATCCAGACGCTGCTCAGGGTTTGAGCGCAGGTTGTCCATATCCTCAACCTCAGGGTTCAGGATGTATTCGCCATCGACGTAACCAACACGGCAGCCTGCAACTGGGCCCATGAATGGAACACCAGAAATGGTCAGCGCAGCCGAGGCCGCGATCATGGCAACCACGTCAGGGTCGTTGACCAAGTCATGTGACAAAACGGTACACATGACCAATACTTCGTGTTTGAAACCTTCGATAAACAATGGGCGCATTGGACGGTCAATCAAACGCGCTGTTAAAGTTTCTTTTTCAGTTGGGCGTGCTTCACGCTTAAAAAAACCGCCAGGAATTTTACCTGCGGCGTAGTATTTTTCTTGGTAATGAACAGTCAGCGGGAAAAAATCCTGACCTTCTCTCATTTCTTTGGCAAATGTCACGTTCGCCATGACTGAGGTTTCACCCAATGTGGCAATCACTGTGCCATCAGCTTGGCGGGCGACTTTCCCGGTTTCCAGTGTCAGGGTTTCTTCACCCCACTGGATTGATTTTTTAGTTACTTCAAACATCAACGTTTCCTATATCGGCACAAATGGCCATTAACGTAGGGGGCGGATTCCCCCTGACCCGGCATCTTAGTTTTTCGGGCGCTGGGTCTGGGCGCCTGATCTCAGATTGTGGGCGTATAGCCCAGATCGATGCAAATTGAAAGCACTGTTATTGTCGCGAACCGGCCCGTGGTCTGTTGCCGCGTGGCCAAAATATTTCGGCAAAACGAATGATATTCCTCTGCTGCAAGATCGCGGCACCAGATATAGAAATATAATCAAGAGTTAGCCCATTGATACCATCACACGTTTCAAAAGCTCAGACTAATAATTTACAAATTTGATTATGTTTATAAACAAACGCATGGTTCGACCGTTTAGATACTTTGCACAGGTCCAGTAATTCTTGTGCAAGCTAAATTTTAATGACGAGGTTCCAATGCTTACACAAGAACATATTCACACTGCAAAACAAGCCGTTTCTAAAATTTCAGACCTGAATGACATCGCTGAAAAGTTCTATGATCGGCTTTTTTCGCAGTCACCAGAACTGCGCAAAAATGTTTGGTGAGGATATGCGCGATCAGGCCCAGAAACTGGCGGCAATTTTACAAGTAGCGTTTGATAACCTTGATCACGTGGACAGCCTTGTGCCCATCCTAGAAGATGTGGGGGCAAAACATGCAACATATGGCGTCACACCAGAGCATTATGGATTGGTTGCGGCGGCCTTGATTGGAACAATATCTACCGAACTAGGTGACGCATTTGATGAACGCGCAGCTGAGAGTTTTGAGGCCGTTTTAGGCACAGTCGCGAATGTGATGATCTCAGGTTCAATGAAAGCAGCTTAGAAAAGACTTGTCATTCAAAATGCAAAATGAACCGGCAATTCAGCATGAATTGGTCAGCCTTCTTAATCAAAGTGGCAAGCTGCGGATGCTTTCGCACCGCGCGATAATGATGTTGTTATTGGAGCAATTTGACCCTAAACGCGCCGAAATACATCGCGATGAGTTGAAAAAGACGATTTCCACGTTCCGTGAATTTTCGGATCCGTTCATCGAACCAGAAGCCGTGAAAGGCGAATTATAAGCATGCGCTATATTTTTGGCGAAAAAGCATTGTTTTGAAAAAGTGCTATTTAGTGAGTCATTTTCTTTCGAAAGACGATTGAGGCGATTTTCCAAAAGATTGCGGCAGGACAAAAAATTGACATCGACGAAATCACCCCATTTTCGCAATTTGTTGCGAGTGATTTATTGGCAACTGTAAATCATATCTTAGAAGGTATCACCAATCAAATCGGAAAGATCGTGCAAAGTGAAGAAGATGAGGCAAATCGCAAGCATGCTGTTATTTCTAGGTCCGTCGAAGAACTAGAGAAATCCGCGCGGATGGTTTATGTGATCTCGCTCAATTCATCGATAGAAGCCTCGAGATTGGGGAACGATGGGGCGGGATTCAAACAGATTGTTCGCGAAGTCCGCGAACTGAGTGATCAAATGGGAAATTCTGCATCCAAGCTAAAAGTTGAAATTTTTGAAAATGCTGCGCAATAAAATGCAGGCGGTCTGAACCTAGTCAAATATGACAGTAGCTAGGCGTATTCGCGTGAACCAGTGGGGGCGTTGCCCCCACACCCCCAGAGTATTTGGACAAAATTGAAAATTCTAAAGACTTAAGTTGCTGAGGGTAACAAATGTATAGCCTTGGGATTTTAGATCTGTGATGATTTTGGGAAGGGCCGCGCGCACTTGGTCACGGTGGCTGTACATTGGGTGGAGCAAGATGATGTCCCCTGCGGCGGTATTATTGACTGTGTAGTTTGCAATTTGGGCTGCGGTTGCATCCTGTCCAAGATCAGACTCGGGGGCAATTGACCACATGAAAGTGGTGCGATTGTCTGAGGATAGGACATAGGGCAGCATCAAAAGTTTGCGCCCAAAGGGTGGACGGAACTGAATCGGGCCAGTGTAGCCGGCATTTCGGATCGCTTGATCTGTTTTGATTAATTCGGTGCGGATCCAAGCAGGCGTTCGCAGCATCATGCGTTTGTGAGAATAGGAATGGTTGCCAATTTCGTGGCCGTGTTGGGCGATTTGGGCAACGGATTGCGGATGTTCATCCACGAATTTACCGATCAGGAAAAAGGTGGCGGGGGTTTGGTGGTGGTCTAAGATTTCCAGGATTTCGCCAGTGTATTTCGCGGTTGGGCCATCATCAAAGGTCAGCGCAATGACCTTTTGGCTGCGATCGCCGTGATGAATAAGATCGCCCATGATTTGCCATGTCTGTGATCGCGACACTTCGCGCAGGCCCACTGCGCATAGGATAAGTCCGAATAAAATCAAAAAAATGCGACGCATGAATGTGACCTTGTCTGAATGCGTCAAGCGTATTCGAAGAAAAGCCCGCTGGATACAAAAAACCGCGTCTGTGGTGGGACGCGGTTTCGAATTCTAGATGATCGGTGCGATTAGCGGCGGATGCCCAAACGCTTGATCAGATCTTGGTAACGTTGCTCTTCTTTACCTTTTAGGTAATCAAGCAATTTACGACGCTGCGCAACCATCTTCAAAAGACCGCGACGACCGTGGTTGTCTTTTTTGTGGGTTTTGAAGTGCTCTGTTAGCGTTGTGATACGTGATGTCAGGATCGCAACTTGAACCTCGGGGGAACCAGTGTCACCCTCTTTGGTTGCGAATTCTTTCATGACGCGCGCTTTTTCTTCTGCTGTGATCGACATCGGGGTCTCCTATAGGTTAAGGGTTAAGGCACAGGCCGGGATGTCGTCCAGCAAGGCCCTTGGAGGTGTGAGTCATGACGACTCGCTGTGCGTATACGCCAAGACTATGCAAAAGGAAAGTCCCCTAGGCCGGTGTTGTACGCAGATCAATCATATCGGCACTCAGCGGTGCTGAGCTGTGCACAGTCAAGCATGGGGTATTGTCTAGCATCACGCCATAGCATCACTGTTTGTGTTCGACAATCTGGATATCTGGAAATTCCGTATACTGTGCCAACAGGACAATACGATCAACACTTGGATCAAAATCCGTAATTTCAGCCGTGCCAGACTGTGTGGTGTGGTAAAAAACATCCGATCCCGCCCCACCCGACGCGATATCATTACCACCCATATGCAGCTGATCATTCCCTTGGCCGCCATTCAGATAATCGGTCTCTGTGTCATCATCACCGTAAATGTTGTCATTGCCGGCACCGCCAAACAGGCGATCGTGTCCTTGACCGCCCAGCAACGCGTCATCGCCATCATTGCCGTGCAAGGCGTCATTTCCCAGCCCACCCGCAACGTTGTCATTCCCTTGGCCCCCTGTCGCGGTATCATCGCCACTGCCCGCGATCAATGTGTCATTGCCAAGGCCACCATTTAAGACATCGTTGCCACTGTCACCGTGCAGGTCATCATCACCATCCTAACCCGACAAGGTGTCATTCCCCGCGCCGCCATGGACCGTATCGTCGCCCTGCCCACCAATCAATTCGTCGTCACCATCAAAGCCTGCCAAATCGTCGTCACCAATGCCACCAAAGATCCGGTCCATGCCGGCTGTGCCAAACATGTCTTGGTCAGTTTCATCGCCATACTCAATGAGAATGTCCAGAAAATCCGTAGGATCAACTGGATCCAGCTGATCGGTCCCGTCAGGATCTGGATCATTTGTGATTGGCTCTGAAAATTCGGGCATAATTGCCATGCCCCCAAGCAACGTCAAACACACCACTGCAAACATAGTCATGTTGCACCCCTTTACTATTCACCCAACACGAATGAACCGCGAGGGCGGGGCAAAATCAATTTGTTTTGGCAAAGTGGGTTAACGATTGCTTTCGATTTCGCCAATAATTTGCGCGGCCCAATCGCCCAGAATGGGAATAAATTCGATCTGCGCCAAAATCTGAACCGTGACATAGACCAGTATCGTCGCCCCCAAAACAGACCCCAGCCCAAAGGCCAAGCCGCGCAAAAAATTGACCCACATCATGCGCCATGGGTTGGCATAAATCTGCATCAATTTATGCTGGTTCAGTGTTTCAATGGCTTGGGCCAGTCGTTCGGTATCAGTCATTTGAAAAATCCCATGGTTCAGGGTTTTGCGCATAGGCGATATAGAGAGGATGTTTGGGATGGCCTTGGGCCGTCAGCCCCAGATGCAGGACCGGTTTGGTTTGCGCGGCCAACAGGCGGCGCACCACGGCACCGCGATCCAAATGCGCGCCGTGGCTGCCCCAAGCGGCCACAACATCATGGGCCCAATCGCAGGCCTGCAAAATGGCGTCATCGTTATGGGGGCCAACGGGATCCGCAGCAGCGCGCATTTTTTTTGGATCGGTATCGCGCCATGCAAAAATATTAGTCACGCAAAACGCCCCATACCCCAAGGTGCGCGCGCGACGTTCGCAGCGTTCGACGGTGGGATCATTTTGAACCTCGGTCGCGGTCGATGGGTTCAACATGACAAAGGTGACACGCTTGCCCGCCTGATCCCAAACCCGCGTCAAACTATAGCGATAGTTTTCGCAATCGGAATAAATGGCCACCGATGCGGCGTCCTGTTTTTGGTGATGTTTCGTAATCATGTCTGCCACCCTATGGTTCAGCTTTCTATAGGCCGAAAACTATGTTAGGGTAAGGGCATTATAAAATTGGATTTTATAAAATGTATTTCTTGTATGTCTTTCCCGCCTTGGGAATTGTGTTCGTATGCGCGGTCATTGCGACGATATTGTTAACCGACAGCTATGATGATCCTGACGAAAACAATTTTGATAATTCGTAGTGGCCTAGTTTGGCGTGCGCACAAAAACCCGTGTGGGATATAATTCCCCCGATTTATAAATACCCACGGCAACGGCATGACCATCCAGCGATGCCCAGCATTCGTCGCCATACTCTATATCGCTGGCAATCACCATGCCGGGGTTACCGTTTTGCAACCGGCTGGCCCCTTGGGAGGTGCAGATCACCTCGGGCAGGTCGGCCAAGCCATCCTCAAGCGGCAACAGATGGGCATCGATCTCGGCTGTTTTCGCTTGGACGTCTAGCGTTTCTATGCTGATCCCGTCGTGGGCATCAAAGGGGCCAGACCAAATGCGGCGCAATCGCAGCACATGGCCATAACACCCCAGTGCCGCCCCCAGATCACGCGCGATAGATCGGACATAGCCCCCTTTGCCGCAGACCATTTCCAACACGACATGATCTGCATCGGGACGGTCCAGCATGATCAAACTGTCCACATAGATTGGGCGCGCCGCGATGTCGACGTCCTGACCATCGCGGGCCAATTTATAGGCCCGTTCACCATTAATTTTCACGGCAGAAAACTGGGGCGGGATTTGTTCGATGTCACCCAGAAATTGGTTCAAGGCATCCTTGATCGTGGCATCATCGGGGCGGGCATCGCTTTGTGCGATGACTTCGCCTTCGGCATCATCGGTGTTTGTGGCTTGGCCCAAACGAACGGTGAATTCATAAGCCTTGAGCGCGTCGGTGATATAGGGAATGGTTTTCGTAGCCTCGCCCAGCGCGACGGCCAATACGCCTGTTGCCTCGGGATCCAGCGTGCCGGCATGGCCCGCCTTATTCGCATCAAAGGCCCATTTGACTTTGTTCACAACGGCCGTGGATGTGATGCCGGCAGGTTTATCAACGACCAACCAACCGGAAATATCGCGACCTTTTTTCTTGCGTGCCATGATGGTGCCCCTTTGGAATTTTGGCCTGCCCTAACGAATGGGGCGGCTGTGGTCAATTCCCCATGCGCGAAAACATGCGCCCATCAATGACGATTAACCCAAGGCCGATCAACAGCATTCCGATCACATGGCTGATATGCAGGGTTTCACCCAAAAACAAAATGCCCAACACAATGGCAGACACAGGCACCAAAAATGTGACCATCGAAATATTCGTGGCACCTGCGCGTTCCAACACCTTGAAATATAAAATATAGGCGCAGGCGGTGCAGATCACGGACAACACGCCCAATGCCCCCCAAACCGACGCCGAGGGCATCGCCAAGTCAAACGGACGGTCTGACACAATCGCCACAGGCCATAGCATCAGCGACGACATGGTGACCTGCCCCATGGCCACCTGAATGGGATCAATCCCCATTGTGCGAAACCGGCGGCCAAAGACACTGGCAAACCCATAGGACACGGCCGCGCCCAAACTGAACATCTGGGCCCAAACGCTGCTGCCAATCCCGTCCAAGGCATCTGTGCCGATCATCACAACCACACCAAACAGCCCGATCGCCACACCCGCCAATCGCAGCACGCTGAACCGTTCATCGGCCAAAAACACACCCGCCACCAATATAGTAAACAGAGGCGTCGTGGCATTTAGAATGGATGCCAAGCCCGATGAAATAGATGTTTGCGCATGCACAATGAACGTAAAGGGAATGGCGTTATTCAAAAACCCCATCACAGCAAAGGCCCCCCAAACGGCGGGCGTCAGCCCCCGCAAACGGCCCGTGATGGCGGCAAATCCCCATAATGTTATGGCTGCCAAACTGACCCGCGTGGCGACCAGGGTCAGGGTGGGCAATTCCGTCAGAATCACAGCATTGAGGAAAAACGACCCGCCCCAGATCAACGATAGGCTTAGCAACATCACCCAATCAAACGACGACATACGCATCGATGTACTCCTACTCTTGGGATGGTGTGTGCTGTATTTCGCAGGGCGTCACAACCCGTTTCATGTGCAAACGGGCGCCTGGTCAGCGCCCGTCTGTCAATTCTTACACTGACATACAGATATATTTCATTTCCAGATAGTCTTCCATCCCGTGATGGCTGCCTTCGCGGCCAAGGCCGGATTGTTTGATACCGCCGAATGGGGCCACTTCGGTTGAAATGATCCCTGTGTTCACGCCGACGATGCCGTATTCCAGCGCCTCGGCCACTTTGTAGACACGGCTTAGGTCCTTGGCATAGAAATAGCTGGCCAAACCGAAAATCGTATCATTGGCCAATTCGATGACCTCATCCACATCATCGAATTTGAACAATGGCGCCAAGGGGCCAAAGGTTTCCTGGGTCGCGACCGCCATATCACGGGTGGCCCCTGTCACGATGGTGGGGGGCAGGAAATGGCCCGCGCCCTGATAGCTGTCGCCACCATAGATCACAGATGCACCCTTGGCAGTGGCATCTGCGATATGCTCTTGGACTTTGGCAATCGCCTTGTCGCTAATTAGGGGGCCCAGATGTGTGCCGTCCGACAGACCATCGCCCATTTTCAGTTTTGCCACCGCCGCCGACAGTTTTTCAGCGAATGCATCATAGACACCCGCCTGCACATAAATGCGGTTCGCACAGACGCAGGTTTGACCATTGTTGCGGAATTTGCACATAATCGCGCCTTCGACGGCGGCATCCAGATCGGCATCATCGAACACGATAAAGGGGGCATTGCCGCCCAATTCCATCGAACATTTCATCACCTGATCCGACGCTTGGCGCAGCAATGTGCGCCCCACCTCGGTTGATCCGGTAAAGGTCAGTTTGCGCACAATCGGGTTTTCACAGAATTCTTTGCCCACCTCGGACGCGTGGCTGGATGGGATGATGGACAACACGCCCGCGGGAATGCCCGCGCGTTCGGCCAAGACGCCCAACACCAAGGCAGACAATGGCGTTTCTGTCGCAGGACGCGCGACAAAGGCGCAGCCTGCGGCCAAGGCTGGGCCCGCCTTGCGTGTTATCATGGCATTGGGGAAATTCCATGGTGTGATGGATCCCACAACACCGATGGGCTGCTTGATCA